>JALUTW010000023.1 GCA_027021685.1 Chromatiales bacterium
CTCTTCGAAGTCGCGCCGGTTGGCCTCCGGCAGGATGAGTTCGCGGATGCCGGCCCGCTTGGCGGCGATGACCTTCTCGCGGATGCCGCCCACCGGCAGCACCTGCCCGGTGAGGGTGAGTTCCCCGGTCATGGCGATGGGCCGGCGTACCTGCTCGTTGCGGGCCAGCGAGAGCAGGGCGGTGGCCATGGTGACACCGGCGCTGGGACCATCCTTGGGCGTGGCGCCCTCGGGCACGTGCAGGTGGACGAAGGCCTCATCGAAGAAATCCACCGCGCCGTGAAACTGTTCCAGATGCGAGGCGATGTAGCTGTAGGCGATGTCGGCCGACTCCTTCATCACGTCGCCCAGCTGGCCGGTGAGCTTGAAGCCGCGGTTCTTGGTGTGGACCAGGGTGGCCTCGACGTTGAGGGTGGCGCCGCCCATGGGGGTCCAGGCCAGGCCGGTGACCACGCCCACGCCGCGCCGCGCCTCCTCCTTTTCGAACAGGGGCTTGCCCAGGTACTGCTCCACCTCGGCCACGTCCACCCGGATGGGGGGTTCCGCCTCGCCGCGCACCAGCTTCACCGCCGCCTTGCGCACGATGCGGCCCAGCTGCTTCTCCAGGTTGCGCACCCCCGCCTCGCGGGCATAGCCCTCCACCAGGTGGCGCAGGGCGGCCGCGGTGATCCGGACGTCACCGCGCCTGAGGCCGGCGCGCTCGAGCTGGCGCGGCCACAGGTGCCGGCGCGCGATGCGCACCTTCTCCTCGGTGAGATAGCCGGCCAGGCGGATGACCTCCATGCGGTCCAGCAGCGGGCCGGGGATGGTGTCGAGCTGGTTGGCGGTGCACACGAACAGCACCCGTGACAGGTCGAAGCGCACGTCCAGGTAGTGGTCGAGGAAGTCGCTGTTCTGCTCCGGGTCCAGCACCTCCAGCAGTGCCGCCGCGGGGTCGCCCTGGTAGGAGGCGCCGATCTTGTCGATCTCGTCGAGCATGATCACCGGGTTGGCAGTGCCGGCATCCTTGAGGGCCTGGATGAACTTGCCCGGCATGGCGCCGATGTAGGTGCGGCGGTGGCCCTTGATCTCGGCCTCGTCGCGCATGCCGCCCAGGGAGAAGCGGTAGAACTTGCGCTCCAGGGTGCGGGCGATGGAGCGGCCGATGGAGGTCTTGCCCACGCCAGGCGGGCCCACCAGCAGCAGGATGGAGCCGCTCACCTCGCCGCGCAGGCGGCCCACGGCCAGGAACTCGATGATGCGCTCCTTGACGTCCTCCAGGCCCTCGTGGTCCTGGTCCAGGATCTTCCGCGCCCGTTCCAGGTCCAGGTTGTCCTCGGAGTAAACGCCCCAGGGGAGCTGGGTGATCCAATCCAGGTAGTTGCGGGTGACCGCGTACTCGGGCGAACCGGTCTCGAGGATGGACAGCTTGTCCATCTCCTCGTCGATGCGTTTCTTCGCGTCCTCGGGCAGGTCCAGTTTTTCGATGCGCGCCCGGAACCGCTCCAGGTCGGCGGTGCGGTCGTCCTTGGCGATGCCCAGTTCCTTCTGAATGGCCTTGAGCTGCTCCTTGAGGAAGAACCTGCGCTGCTGCTCGCTCATGCGCTCTTCCACTTCCTTGTGGATCTTGGCCTGCAGCCGCGCCACCTCCAGCTCCTTCTTGAGCAGGATCAGAACCTTGCTCAGCCGCTCGCGCAGGCTGAAGGTCTCCAGCACGTCCTGCAGGCTCTCCTTGTCCGCGCTGGAGACCGCAGCGGCGAAGTCGCACAGGGTGGAGGGGTCGTTGAGGTTGAAGCGGTCGAGGAACATCTTCAGTTCCTCGCTGTAGAGGGGGTTCAGCGGCACCAGCTCCTTGAGGGTGCCGATGATGGCCATGGCATAGGCCTTCTCCTCCTCCGGCGACTCGTCCTTGACCTCCTCCAGGTACTCCACCTGGGCCACGAAGGGCGGCTGCTCCGACAGCCAGCGCACGATGCGGAACCGGCGCACGCCCTCGGCGATGAACTGCAGGCGGCCCTCGTTGCGCGCCGGGTGGTGCATGCGGACCACGGTGCCCACGCGGCGGAAGTCGGCGGTGGTGGCCTCGCGCGCCCTGGGCACGTCCACCAGGACCAGGCCCACCATGTGGTGCGCGGTCTCGCCCACTGCCTGCACCGTCTCCAGCCACGGCTCCAGCTCCATGATGAGCGGCAGGGCCTGGGCCGGGAAGAAGGGCCGCTCGGTGAGCGGGAGGATGTGCAGGGTGGTGGGCAGGATGCGGCCGGGGACCGCCAGATCCTGCGGCCCCTGGTCCTCGCGGTGCTCCTCCGGCGGCAGGACCTCGGGCGCCGGGGAACCGTCGTCGCGCGGGATGTCGTCGGTCATGGTTGTCCTTGTTGGATGATGGATTTTTTAGAGTGCGGCCACCCGGGTTCCGACTCAAGTGCCGGCGGTCACACCAGGCCGAAGAAGGGCTGCACCTCCACCTCGGTGCCGGGCTCCACGTCCCCCCAGTCGGCCGGCAGCACGATGAAGCAGTTGGCCCGGCTCATGGACGTGAGCACGTGGGAGCCCTGGGCCCCGGTGCTGCGCACCACCAGCCGGCCGGCGGCGTCGCGCTCCAGCACCCCGCGCTGGAAGTCGGTGCGTCCCGGGCGCTTGCGCAGGCGCTCGGCCGCCGGCACCCTGAGCGCGAGCGGCTCGGTGTGGCTCTCCCCGGCCAGGGCGCGCAGCGCCGGCTGCGCGAACTGGTAGAAGGTGGCCATCACCGACACCGGATTGCCGGGCAGCCCGAGGAACAGGGCCTCGCCCAGCCGGCCCACGGCCAGCGGCTTGCCCGGCTTCATGGCGATCTTCCAGAAGTTCACCTGGCCCAGCTTCTCCAGGGTCTCCTTGACGAAGTCGGCCTCGCCCACGGACACCCCCCCGCTGGTGATGACCGCATCGGCTCCGGCCGCGGCCCGCGCAAAGGCGTCCTCGATGGCGGCGCGGTCGTCCGGAATCAGGCCCAGGTCCTGCACCTCCACGCCCAGCCGGGCCAGCAGGCCGTGCAGGGTGTAGCGGTTGGAGTCGTAGATCTGGCCCTCGGCCAGCGGCTCGCCCACCGGACACAGCTCGTCGCCGGTGGAGAAGAACGCCACCCGCGGCCGGCGGCGCACCGCGACCTCGGCCACCCCCAGGGACGCCAGCACGCCCAGGTCCGCCGGCACCAGGCGGCGGCCGGCGGCCAGCACGGTACTGCCGCGGGCGATGTCCTCGCCGGCATGGCGCACGTTCTGGCCCGGGCGGTGGCCGGGACCGATGGCCACCCGGTCGCCCTCGCGCCGGGCGTGCTCCTGCATCACCACGGTGTCGGCCCCGCGGGGAAGGGGCGCGCCGGTCATTATGCGCACCGCCTGTCCCGGGCCCACCTCGCCGGCGAAGGGGTGGCCGGCGAACACCGTGCCCACCACCTCCAGCACCGCCTCGCCGCCGGCCGGCAGGTCGGCCCCGCGCAGGGCGTAGCCGTCCATGGCCGAGTTGGCCGCGGGCGGCACGTCCAGCGGCGAGGCCACGTCCGCCGCCAGCACCCGGTCCAGGGCCTCGCGCAGGGGCACCGTCTCGGTCTCGGCCACCGGGCGCACCAGTTGCGCGATGCGCCGGCGCGCCTCTTCCACCGGCAGGTTGTTGGGGTCGTACTCGTCGCAGCCCGGGGCCTGCAGCATGGGGGACGCCTCCACTGTGATTCGCGTGGGTGGGGCGGGCGATTATATCAGCCGCGCGCCCGCCGCCGGCCCGCCCAGTCGAGGACGAAGGCCGCCACCTGGTCCGGGCGGTTGAGGTCCAGGCACGGCAGCCGGCAGGGTTCCGGCGGCGGCGTGTCGCTGGCCACCGCCACGATCCAGGGGTCCTCGGGATACAGCCAGGATCTGCCCAGGGCGGCCCGGTGCAGCTCCAGCTTGGGAAAGGGGGCGTGGCGGAAGCCCTCCACCAGGACCAGGTCGAGGCGGTCCAGGTCCAGGCGGCGCACCAGTTCCTCCAGGTCGGGGTCGCCCCGGTGCTCTGGCTCCTCGGCGATGAGCGCCCAGCGGTGGGGGCCGGCGAGCAGGGTCTGGCGGGCACCGGCCTGGCGCAGCACGTGGCTGTCCTTGCCCGGCCGGTCCACCTCGAAGTCATGGTGGGTGTGCTTGATGACACCCACCGCGAGGCCGGCCGCGGTGAGGCGCGGCAGGACCTGGCGCAGGAGGGTGGTCTTGCCGGTGCCGGAGAAGGCGGCGACGCCCAGCACCGGCGTGCTCAGGCCCTCGAACACGGCTCGGCCTCCCGGCGCAGGTCCTGGAGGGCCTGCGGCGTGTTGACGTTGACGAAGGCCCGGGGGGTATCGAAGCGGGCCTCGGCCGGCCCCACCGCCTCCAGCCACCGCCAGGCGGCGCGGCCACCCGCCTCCAGCCAGGTGCGCAGGCGGGGGGCCAGCGCCGTGCGCGCCAGCAGGAACAGGTGCTGGCGGCGGGATCCGTCGTGGGCCACTGCCAGCGGCACGCCTTCACCGGCGGCCGCCCGGTGC
>JALUTW010000024.1 GCA_027021685.1 Chromatiales bacterium
CTCCACGTGGCCGAGGAAGGGCTGCTCGAAGATGCGGTCGGTGTAGCGCGCGGCGATCTCGCGGGTGCGGTCGGTGGACAGCGAGTCCACCACCACGATCTCGTCGGCCACCGGGACGAGGCTCCGGAGGCAGTCCTCGATGCGGGCCTCTTCGTTGTAGGAGATGATGCAGGCGCTGATGGGGGGCATGGCGTGTCGCCTCAGACTGATGCTCGAAACGATGGAATTGCGAACCGGTCCCGGGATCCCCTCATCGTGTCCCACGGCTGGCGCAGGGCCGAGGAGCGAGTGACGAGGGCCGGGAACAGTGCGCATCGCACGTACCGACAACGCAAGCCGGCGTTCTGGCTGGTGGAACTCATTTCACCCCTTGCGCAAGCTCCAGTGCCGCGGCCTCTACCTCGTCCACGGCGATGCCGGTGAGGCACTGGGTGTGGCCCAGGGGGCATTCTCGCCTGAAGCAGGGACTGCAGGGAAGGCGGCGGTAGAGCACGCGGGCGCGATCGCTCAGCGGCGGCGTGTAGTCGGGCGTGGATGAACCGTACAGGGCCGCCACCGGGGTGCCCACGGCCGCGGCCACGTGCATGAGGCCGGAGTCGTTGGTCACCGCGACCCGGGCCAGGGACAGGAGATCCACCGCGTCCTCCAGCCGGGTGCGCCCGCACAGGTTGACCACGCCGGGCACGGCGGCCACGGCCTCGCCCGCGGGCGCATCCCGCGCCGAGCCCAGCACCCACACGGAGAACCCCGCCGCCCGCAGCCGGCGGGCCAGCTCCGCGTAGCGGTCCAGCGGCCACTGCTTGGCGGGACCATACTCGGCACCGGGCATGAACGCCGCCACCGGCGCCTCCAGGGCCAGCCCCAGGCGCTGCACCAGTACGCTGCGGTTGGCCTCGTCCACGGTCAGGCGCGGTGACGGTATCGGCTGTGGCAGGGGTTCGTCCGGCGGCAGGCCCAGGGCCACCTGGCGCTGCACCGTCTGGCGCAGCACGGTTTTGTCCAGCGGCCGCATGTCGTTGATGAGGCCGTAGCGGAACTCGCCGCGGTAGCCGGTGCGCACCGGCACCCGGGCGAAGAACGGCACCAGCGCGGCCTTGGCCGAGCGCGGAATGACGATGGCGCGGGTGTAGCCGCGCGCGCGCAGGGCGCGGCCCAGGCGCCGGCGCGGCCCCAGGCCCAGGCGGCCGTGGGGCACGTCCAGCACGTGGGCCGCGTTCACCTCGGGCATGCGCCGCAGCAGCGGCCCGGACCACGGCGGTGCCACCACCTCGATGGCCGCTCCCGGCTCGCGGCTGCGCAGGGTCATGAACAGGCTCTGGGCCATGACCATGTCCCCCACCCAGGCAGGGCCGACGATCAGGTAGCGCCCGGCTGCGGACATGCGCCGGCGGCGAGAAGTCGCTTCACGATGGCTGCGTTCTCGCGCAGGTGGTCGGGGTTGATGGTGCCGGTGATCATGCAGCTCACACCGGGGGTGGAGAACACGAACTCCATGGCCGCGGCGATGCCGCCGCCGCCGGCGGCGGGATCGGCGTGGCCGCTCATGAGCCCCTTCTTCACCAGCACCCCCTTGTCCAGTTCGTGCGCGCGGGCGATGACAGGGATGTCGTGGACGTCGCGGGGATTGCAGGTGGCCATGACTACGTCGGTGTGCTCCACCGTCCACAGCCCGCCCTCGGTGGTCTTGGTGGACATGCCGAAGGCCCGGATCAGGCCGGCCTCCTTCAGCCGCGCCAGCTCGGCCAGCGCACCCTCGTGCTCGATGATGTGCATGTCGTTGCCGTCGGAGTGCACCAGCACCACGTCCACCCAGTCGCGGCCCAGGCGGCGCAGGCTCCGCTCCACGCTCATGCGGGTGTGGGCGGCGGAAAAGTCGAAGCGGGAGACACCGTCCTCGAAGATCTCGCCCACCTTGGTGACGATGACCCAGTCCTGCTTGTGCGGCAGCAGCGCGCCCAGGCGCTCCTCGGAATTGCCGTAGGCAGGCGCGGTGTCCACCACGTTGATGCCCAGCTCGCGGGCCAGGGCCAGCAGGTCGCGCACCGCCGCATCGCCGGGAATGGTGAACCCGCGCGGGTACTTCACCTGCTGGTCGCGACCGATCTTGACCGTGCCCAGCCCCAGCGGGCTCACCATGATGCCGGTCCGGCCCAGGGGTCTCAGCTCCATCGTTCCTCCTCCAGCCACGGCAGCGGGGCGATGTCCGGTACCGCGCACCCGGCCAGGCCCGGCGCCGGGTCCGGCCGCGCGCCCGGCTTCACGCCCCCGGCCCGCAGCAGGCCCTCCACCCGGGCGGCGGCCTCGGGGGCCAGGGCCAGCTTGGTGGGCCAGACGGTGATCACGTTGCCGTTCTCCTCGCAGAACACATCGCCGGGCAGGCGCCCGCCGGCGGCGGCCTCGGCCCGATCCACCCGCAGGGTCGACCACTGGCAGGCGGTCCAGTCCAGCCATGGGAACAGGGCGCCAAGCTCGGCGCGGGCCGCCCGGATCTGGCCCGCCTCGTCCCGCTCCACCCCGGCCTCGGCGAGCTGGCCGCCAAGATACCAGACCGGCCGCCCCTGCGCGTCCTCGTGGGTGGTGACGGTGAGCCGCGGCCGGGGCGAGGTGCCCAGGCAGTGGCCGTAGAGGGGCGGCAGCGGCCCGCGCACCATGACCATGTGCAGGTGCCGGCGCTGCATGGCGGGGCTCCGGCGGCCCAGCCGCTCGAGCAGCGCGGCGTTGCCGGCCCCGGCCGCCAGCACCAGGCGGGCCGCGGCCAGCTCCAGCCCCGGCAGGCGCACGGTGCAGGGATCGCCGGCACTCATGTCTTCCACCCCGCCGCGCACGAGGCAGCCCCCGCCCAGCCCGGCCAGGGCCTCCAGCAGGCCGGCCACGTCCACCACCGGCTCGTCCAGGCGCCAGACCCGGCCGCGGAAATCCGGATGGCGCAGGGCCCCGGGCCAGGCGCCCGGTTCCAGCGGGGCCAGGCGGCTGCGCATGAGGTGCCCGGCGAAGAAGCCGGCCAGGCGCGCGCCCAGCCCGCCCGGCGACCACAGCACTTGGTGCGCGGCGCGCACGGGCACGGCGGAGAGATCCAGTTCGCCCTCGCCGGCGAGGCAGGCCCGCCAGCGGGCCGGCATCCCCGCCACCATGCGGGCCGCCGCCCCCACCTCGCCGGTGAGGGCGTACTTGGCCCCGCCGTGGATGATGCCCTGGGCGCAGCGGGTCTGGCCGGCGCCGAGGCGGTCGGCCTCCACCAGCACCGCCGAGTAGCCCGCCCGGCGCAGGCGCGCCAGCGCCCACAGGCCGGCGACGCCGCCGCCGAGGATCACCGTGTCCACTTCCAGGCGGGTCGCGGTCATGCCGGACGGGCGGTGAGGGCGATCCCCTCACCCTGGCCCTCTCCCGGAGGGAGAGGGGAAGTTTGTTTCGGTGACGAAGGGCGCACCCAATGCCGGCGGGGGCAGCAGGGGATCCCCTCACCCCGGCCAGGCAGGGCCGAGCGACGAGGGACGAGGGACGAGGATGGCGGACCCGGGCGAAGACCCGCCGGCAGGCGGGGGAGCGGGAACGGGGCCATCACTCCGGCCGGCGCCCGCGGATGGCGCCGATGATGCCCGTGGTGGAGACCCCCTCGATGTAAGTGAGCACCCGCACCTCGCCGCCGGCCTCGCGCACGCAGCGCCCGCCGGGGATGCGCTCGGGATCGTTGTCGCCGCCCTTGACCAGCAGGTGGGGCCGCACCCGGCAGATGAGGCGCTCCGGGGTGTCCTCGGAGAAGGGTACCACCCAGTCCACGCATTCCAGCGCCGCCAGCACCGCCATGCGCCGCTCCAGCGGGTTCACCGGCCGGTCGGCGCCCTTGAGCCGCCGCACCGAGGCGTCGTCGTTGACCGCCACCACCAGGTGATCGCCCAGGGCCCGGGCCTGCTGCAGGTAGGCCACGTGGCCTGGGTGCAGGATGTCGAAGCAACCGTTGGTCATCACCACCTGCTCGCCGTGCTCGCGGGCCGCCTCCACCAGGGCCACCAGCTCGTCCTCGCTCACCACCCCGCGCCGGGTGCCGCCGTCCTCGCGCAGGGCGCGGCGCAGCTCGGCCACGCTGGCGGTGGCGGTGCCCAGCTTGCTCACCACGATGCCGGCGGCCAGGTTGGACAGGGCGGTGGCCTCCTCCAGCGGCGCGCCGGCGGCCAGGGCCGCCGCCAGCACCGCGATGACGGTGTCGCCGGCCCCGGTGACGTCGTACACCTCGCGCGCCCGGGCGGGCAGGTGCAGGGGCCCGGCCCCGCGCCGCAGCAGGGTCATGCCGCGCTCGGAGCGGGTGACCAGCAGGGCCTCCAGGGCCAGGTCGTCCATGAGCGCGGTGCCGCGGGACGCCAGCTCGTCATCGCCGGCGCAGGGGCCGGCCACGGCCTCGAACTCGTGCAGGTTGGGGGTGATGAGGGTGGCGCCGCGGTAGCGGGTGAAGTCGGTGCCCTTGGGATCCACCAGCACCGGCACCCCGGCCTCGCGCGCCGCGGCGATGAGCTCCGGGACCCGGCCCAGGGTGCCCTTGCCGTAGTCGGACAGCACCACCGCCCCGGCCCCGTCCAGGGCCCGGCGGAAACCCGCCGCCACCTGGTCCTGGCCGCCGCCGGCGAAGCCGTCCTCGAAGTCCAGCCGGATGAGCTGCTGGTGGCGGCTGATCACCCGCAGCTTGGTGATGGTGGCGGCCCCGGGCAGGCGGCGGAAGTCGCACTCCACCCCGGCGCCGTGGAGCAGGCGCTCCAGGGCCGCGGCCGCCTCGTCCTCGCCGGTGAGTCCCACCACCACCGGCCGCCCGCCCAGGGCGGCGACGTTGAGGGCCACGTTGCCGGCCCCGCCGGCGCGCTCCTCGGCCGTGCCCACCCGCACCACCGGCACCGGGGCCTCGGGCGAGATGCGCGAGGTCTCGCCGTACCAGTACCGGTCCAGCATGAGGTCGCCGGCCACCAGCACGCGGGCGTTGCGGAAATCGGGCAGGGACGGGTTCATGGCGGGAACGCGGGCACGCCGGCCCGGGCGGTTCACTGCTCCTTGAGCACGTACTCGGCGCCGCAGTACGGGCACTTGGCCCGGCCCGTGGCCTCGATGGGCAGAAACACCCGCGGGTGCATGTTCCACAGGCTCATGCCCGGCAGCGGGCAGTGCAGGGGCAGATCGGCCCGCGTGACCTCGTAGCGGTTGTCGGGATTGGGGGCGACCGCCGCCCCGGATGCGCTGGCTGCTTCACTCATGACGTGGTTCCCGTGCATTGGGGCCGCCTCAGGCCACCGGCGTCAGCCAGTGAGCGTACTCGGGCAGGCGGCCGTGGACCAGATCGAAATAACGCTCCTGCAGCTTGTGGGTGACGGGCCCGCGGCGGCCGCTGCCGATGGTGCGCCCGTCCAGCTCGCGGATGGGGGTGACCTCGGCCGCGGTGCCGGTGAAGAAGGCCTCGTCGGCGATGTAGACCTCGTCGCGGGTGATGCGTTTCTCCCGCACTTCGATCCCCAGGTCGGCGGCCAGATGCAGCACGGTGTCGCGGGTGATGCCCTCCAGCGCCGAGGTGAGCTCGGGGGTGTAGATCACGCCGTCGCGCACCATGAAGAAGTTCTCGCCGCTGCCCTCGGCCACGTAGCCTTCCACGTCCAGCAGCAGGGCCTCGTCGTAGCCGTCGCGCAGGGCCTCGCCCAGGGCCAGCATGGAGTTGACGTAGTGCCCGTTGGCCTTGGCCTTGCACATGGTGATGTTGACGTGGTGGCGGGTGAGCGAGCTGGTCTTGACCCGGATGCCCTGTTCCAGCCCCTCGGCACCCAGGTAGGCGCCCCATTCCCAGGCGGCGACGATGACGTGCACGCGCAGGTTGTCGGCGCGCAGGCCCATGCCCTCGGCGCCGTAGAAGGCCATGGGCCGCAGGTAGGCGCTCTTGAGCCCGTTCTCGCGCACCACCGCGCGCTGGGCCTCGTTGAGGGTGTCGGCGTCGAAGGGCATGGCCATGCCCATGATGTGGGCCGAGCCCAGCAGGCGCCGGGTGTGGGCGTCGAGGCGGAAAATGGCGGTGCCGCCGTCGGCGGCGTAGGCCCGCACACCCTCGAACACGCCCATGCCGTAGTGCAGGGTGTGGGTGAGCACGTGCACCCTGGCCTCGCGCCAGGGCACCATCTCCCCGTCGAACCAGATCACCCCGTCACGGTCGGCCATCGTGCTCACTTGCGGACTCCTTCTCCTGTGGTCTCGTCTGCCCCGGGCCCGTCCTCCAGCCACGCCCGCCACAGCGCGGCCACGCGCCCGGCGGTGTCCGCCACCTCGGCGTGCGGCACAACGGCGGGCCGCTCCTGCAGCGTCAGCCGGTGCAGGCGGTCGCGGTAGCTCTGGTAGGCCTCGGCCAGGAAGGCGGCGTCTTCCGCCCCCACCAGCCCGGCCCGCGCGAACCCTTCGAGGATGCGCAGATTGTCGGTGTGGGCCAGCAGCTCCGGATGATCCGCCGCCCACGCCAAAACCCCATATTGCACCATAAATTCGATGTCCGCGATACCGCCGCGGTCCTGCTTGAGGTCGAACTCTCCCGGCCGCGAGCGGCTGTTGGCGCGGCGCATCTTCTCGCGCATCTCGCGCACCTCGCGCCGGAGCCGGGCCGGGTCGCGCCGGCGCCCGAGCACCGCGCGGCGCACCTCGCCGAAGCGGCCGGCCAGGACCGGGTCGCCGGCCACCGGCCGCGCCCGCACCAGGGCCTGGTGCTCCCAGGTCCAGGCCTTCTCCTGCTGGTAGCGGGCGAAGGCGCCGAGGCTGGACACCAGCATGCCCGCGGCCCCGTCGGGGCGCAGGCGCACGTCCACCTCGTACAGGGTGCCCGCGGCGGTGCGGGCGGTGAGGATGTGGATGATGCGCTGGCCGAGGCGGGCGAAGAACACCGACACCGGCACCGGGTGGCCGCCGCGGGTCTCGGCGTTGGGATCTTCGCCGGCATGGAGGAACACCAGGTCCAGGTCGGAGCCGTAGCCCAGCTCGCGGCCGCCCAGCTTGCCGTAGCCCACGACGGCGAAGCCGTGTCCATCCGGGCCGGCGCAGGGGGGCGGCCCGTGGCGCGCGGTGAGATGGCACCAGGCCAGGTTCTCCACCCGCTCCAGGATCACCTCGGCGATCCAGGTGAGGTGGTCCGAGACCCGGCGCAGGGGCAGCACCCCGGCGATGTCCGCCGCCGCCACCCGCAGCACGTTGGCGTGGCGGAACTGGCGCAGAACGTCCAGCACCCGCTCCTCGTCGTCCGCCGGCACCGCGGCCAGGCGGCCGGCCAGCTCGGCCGCGAGCTGGGCCCGGTCGGGCGGGGCATAGAGCGTGCGCGGGTCCAGGAGCTCGTCCAGCATGGCCGGGTGGCGCGCCAGGTGGCCGGCGATCCAGGGGCTGGCCCCGCACAGGCGCACCAGCTGGGACAGGGCCATGGGGTTCTCCACCAGCAGCGAGAGGTACACGGAGCGCCGGCCCACGGCCTCGATGACGTCCAGCGCCCGGGTCAGGGCCGCGTCCGGCTCGTCCTGCCGGGCGGCCGCACCCAGCAGCAGCGGCACCAGGGCATCCAGCCGCGCGCGGGCGCGCGGCGTCAGCCCGGCGGTGGCACGGGCCTCGCGCAGCAGCCCCAGGCGCCTGAGGGCCTCGCCGGGATCGCGGTAGCCCGCGGCGGCGAGCCGCTCGCGGGCGGCCTCCTCGTCCAGCGCCCCCTGCCACAGGGCGGCCAGGTCGTCGTCCCCCGCCTCGGCCTGGGGCGCGGCGAACACCTGCTGGAAATGGCGGTGGACCCGGCCCCGGTGCTCCTCCAGGGCCGCGGCCGCGGCCTCCCAGCGGGGGAACCCCAGGCCCAGGGCCAGGCGCGCCCGGCCCGTCTCGTCGCCGGGCAGGCGGTGGGTCTGCTGGTCGGCGTATTCCTGGAGGCGGTGCTCCACCGTGCGCAGGAACACGTAGGCGCCCGCCAGCTCGTCGGCCACGTAGTCCGGGAGGTCACCGCGCGCCTGCAGGCGCGCGAGCACCGTGAGCAGGGCCCGGGCCCGGAGCGCCGGCTCCGCCCCGCCGCGGATGAGCTGGAAGGCCTGGGCGATGAACTCCACCTCGCGGATGCCGCCGGGGCCCAGCTTGATGTCGTCGGCCAGGCCCTTGCGCGCCACCTCGTGCTCGATGAGGGCCTTCATCTCGCGCAGGGACTCGAAGGCGGAATAGTCGATGTAGCGGCGGTAGACGAAGGGCTGCAGCAGGGCCATGAGGCGCTCGCCGTCGGCGGGATCGCCGGCCACCGGCCGGGCCTTGATGAGGGCGTAGCGTTCCCACTCGCGCCCGTGGGTCTCGTAATAGCTCTCCAGGGCTCCGAAGGAGGCCACCAGCGCGCCGGCGTCGCCGAACGGGCGCAGGCGCATGTCCACCCGGAACACGAAGCCGTCGGCGGTGACCCGGCCCAGGGCCTCGATGAGGGCCCGGCCCTGGCGGGTGAAGAACTCGGCGTTGCTCAGGCCCCGGTCGGTCTCGCCTTCCTCCGGGTAGGCGAAGACGAGGTCCACGTCGGAGGAGAAGTTGAGCTCCCCCGCGCCCAGCTTGCCCATGCCCAGCACCAGCAGCCGCTGGGGCCGGCCGGCGCTGTCGCGGGGCGTGCCGTACTCGGCGCACAGGCGGGGGTGAAGCCAGTCCAGGGCGCCGCGAATGCACGCCTCGGCCAGGGCGGAAAGATCGCCCACGGTCCGCTCCAGGTCCGCCCAGCCGGCGATGTCCCGCCAGGCGATGCGCAGCATCTCGCGGTTGCGGAAGCGGCGCAGGGCCCGGTGCAGGGCCGCCGGCTCCCCGGCCGCGACCAGCGCCGGCGCCAGCAGGGCGGGGTAGTCCCGGGCCGGTTCCGACGGCCCCAGGGCGCCGGCGGCGAGCAGTTCCTCCAGGAACTCCGGGTGGCGGCGGCAGGTGAGCGCGGCGAACTCGCTCGCGGCCCACACCCGGGGCAGGGTGTCCAGCACGGGGCCGGGAAGGGCCCCGGCCAGCTCCGGGGCGGCGCCGGTGAACTCGGCCCAGTGCCCGGCGACACCGTCGCGCAGAACAGGGGGCAGGGCATCCAGCGGCGGGGCGGCGGCCATGACGCCATGGTAACCGCCGCCCCGCCGGGGGGCCACACGCGCCGTCAGTGATGGCGGCGGTGGTGCTCCCGCCCCCGGGGATGTCCGCGTCCGTCGCGCGCGTCGACCGCCAGGCGCGGTTGGAAGACCCTGTCGTGAATCACCCGCGCCGGCCGCCCGTGACGCCCTTCGTGGGGGCGCCAGTGGCGGCGGTGGTGGCGGCCTTCATGGTGAGCGTCCCGGTGGCCATGGGCATACCCGTGGCGATAGCCATGACGATAACCATGCCGGTAGCCGTGGCGCCAGGCGTGTCGCACGGGATGGTGGCCGTGTCCGTGGTAGGCGGGCACCCAGTGGGGACAACCCGGGAAGTGCCGGTGGGACACGGGCGGCGGCCAGGCGTCGTGCTCGAAGGCCAGCTGTACGTGGCCCAGGTCCAGGTACACCCCGAGATCGATGCCGCCCGCCCGGGCCTCCGGTGCCGCCAGCGCGGCGGCCCCCACCAGGGATGCGGCAAGCAGGTACGTCTTCATGGCCATGACTCCTTAATTGTTCCGTCGGGCTCCGCCCCGTTGCCGGAGCAGGCCCGGTGCCAAGGGCTCGTTGTGACGGTCCCTGCCTGTCCTGGGCCTCAGCGCAGCACCCGCCGGTCGGTCACCTCGCCGCTCGTGCGCACCTCCAGCTCCAGCGGGGCGTTGCCGGGACGGGGCCCCAGCGGCGCCAGGGGCAGGACCACGATGGCGGTCAGGCGCAGGACGACCTGCTTGCGCAGCCGGCCCAGCACCACCATCTCGCCGGTGCCGGCCCAGCGTCCCCGAATCACCACCAGGTCGCGGTCGGGACGTCCCCGGTTGCGAAGGCTCATCCTGACCACCGCGCCTTCGGGCCCGGTCTCCACGACGGCCCGGCCCACCGTCCACTGGGCGCCGCCCGCGGCTGCGACCGAAGGTACGGCGGCCAGGGCCAGGAGCAGGAGAAAGAGCATCCCGGCCCCGGCCGCGCGCCCCGGCGGGTAAACGGTCCCGATGACCCAGGAAACAAGTCTGTCCACCTGACCGTTCTCCCCGCCCGCATCGCCGGTCTTCCGGCGCCCGGCCCCGGATTCAAACCCGGGCGACCGAAAGCCGCAGCCTGCGCCGGCCCGCACGTCCTGTGCCCAGGCAGTTTCCGTCACTCCCAGTGGAGCAACCCCCGTGCCAGATTTGTCTTTGAATGCAAACATTTTGTTTATCAGTTAGTTATGTATGATTTCCAAAGTATGTTCTTAATCCGCTTCCGTTTCACCTTTGCAACAATTTCATTTTTGAAATTCACCCGGTGAATCGCCCGCCACGGCCCCGGTTTTGGATTCGAAATCCCGGGGCCCGGGGCGCAGGCCGTACTTGCGCACCAGCCGATGCATCTTGGCGGCACTGAGTCCCAGGACGCGGGCGGCCTCCTTCTGGCTGCCGCACCGGGACAGGACGGCCTCCAGATAGACCCGTTCGCACGCCTCCACGTAGGCCTGCCAGGCCGGCGTGCCGTCCAGCCCCAGGGACGCCAGCCATCCCTCCGCTCCGCCCTCCCCCGGGGCGGTCCCGCCCTGCGCCAGGAAGGCGAAATCGTCCGGGCCCAGGACCCGGTTCTCGGCCAGGGCCACGGCCCGGGCGATGGCGTTCTCCAGCTCGCGCACGTTGCCCGGCCAGGCGTGGGCGGCCAGGCGCCTGAGGGCGGTGGGCGAGATACCCACCACCGGCCGCTCCAGCTCGCGGGCGTAACGCTCGACGAAGAACTGGGCCAGGGCCGGCAAGTCCTGCAGGCGCTCGCGCAAGGGCGGCAGGCGCAGCTCGGCCACCTTGAGCCGGAAATAGAGATCCTCGCGGAAGCGGCCCGCGACCACCTCGCGTGCCAGCTCGCGGTGGGTGGCGGCAATGATGCGCACGTCCACCTGGACCGGCTCCTCGCCGCCCACGCGGTAGAGCTCCCGCTCCTGCAGCACCCGCAGCAGGCGGGCCTGCGCCTCCGGCGGCATCTCCCCCACCTCGTCCAGGAACAGGGTGCCGCCCTGGGCCAGCTCGAAGCGCCCCTTGCGCCGCGCGCGGGCATCGGTGAAGGCACCCTTTTCGTGGCCGAACAGCTCGCTCTCGATGAGTCCCGCCGGCAGGGCGGCACAGTTGACCGACACCAGCGGCCCGGTGCGCCCGCTGTGACGGTGCAGGTAGGCGGCCAGCAGTTCCTTGCCGGTGCCCGACTCGCCCGTGACCAGCACGTTCACCGGCAGCGGGGCTAGCTTGGCGGCCTGGCTCATGACCTCACGCAGCCCGCCCTCGGCCCCGATGATCTCGCCCGGTCCCTCGCCGGCGGCCCGGCCCAGCTGCTGGCGCAGGGCGGCATTCTCCTCGGCCAGCTGCTCGCGCAACTGCTCCACCTGTTCGAGCCGCTGGCGCAGTTCCCGGTTGAGCTGCTCGATGGTCTGCGCCGCTTCCCGGTCCCGCCGGCGCAGGGCGGCCAGGTCGCGCTGCATCTGGTTGAAGGCGCGCACCAGGTCCGTGATCTCGTCGTCGCCCTCCTCGGGCAGGGGCGCATCCCAGTCGCCCCGGCCCACGTGGACCGTGTGCGCCTGCAGCCGCTGCAGGCGCCGCACCAGGCGTCCCCCCAGCACCAGCACCAGGCCGGCACTCAGAACCAGGACCGGCAGCGTGGTGCCCAGCACCGTGGCCAGCTCGGCCTGCAGCTCCGTCTCGAGATAGGCCGAGTCGAACACCACCACCAGCACCCCCACGGTCTCGCCCAGCTGCTGCAGGACCGCGCCCACCCGGTAGGCGGACTCCTCCGCCAGGGGCTCCACCGAGGTCAGGGCCTCGCGCTCGCTCTGGGACAGGAGCGGCGGCGGCGGATAGACCTTGCCGTATTCGTCCACCCGGGTGTGGGCCAGGACCCGGCCCGAAGTGTCCAGCACCCAGGCCCGGAGCACGTGCAGCTCCGGGCGGGACTGGAGCTCGTGCACCAGGGCATCCAGCAGCACCTCGTCGCCACGGGCCGCGGCCTGGGCAAAGCCCGGGCTCGCGGCCTGCACCATCTGCTCAGACCGGCGCACGGCCTCGTCGTACAGGCGCTGGCGGCTGACGCCGTACAGCACTGCGGCGATGGCCGCCCCGGCCAGCAGCACCGATGCCGCCACCGCCAGCAGCAGCTTGTGCCGGACGCCCAGGCGCGGCATCAGAACGGGTGCCTGGAAATGAACATGGGAACAGGGTAGCCCCTAACAGGATGTTGAAAAAGGTCATCCTGACCTTTTTCAACGCGCCGAACCCGGCGCAGGTCCGGGTTCGGCTACGCCAAATGAAGCGCTTGCACGCCTGACTTGCAGGCGGGGGCAACCGGGACCGGGCGGCGGTCCGCAGGGTCCGCGGGAAGGGGGCAGGGTCGGGGGAAAACGACGGCACGGGCGGAACGGTCTTCGTGGAAGACCGTTCCGCCCGCCTCCCCGCCGCCGGGTTACATGCCGGCTGCCCCCATGATTCCCGCCATCATGCCGGTGAACATGGCCACCCCCATGGCAAGCAGGACGATGAGGGTCAGCACGCCCATGATGGTGAAATAGAGCTTGACCTTTTCCAGCGCCCGCCGCATGGCCTGCTCGTCGCCGGTGCGCTGGGCCTCGTCGGCGGCCCCCGCCGCCTGCCACAGCACCACGCCCACCCAGATGGGCAGCCAGGCGATGATGAGGCCGACGATGGTGAGCGCCACCAGGACGCCGTTCAGGATGGTGAGAATGGCCAGAAACTGCATCCAGCCCTTGGCCCGGGCCAGGGGATCGGCCAGTTGTTGGATCATCTGGTTCTGATCACTCACGGTGTGCTCCTTGTTGTTGTCGGTCTTGCGGGATCGATGGCCTCCGCCACCGGGAGGGCGCGGAACCGCTGGTCCCGGCCCCCGCACCATGACCCTAGCCCGCCCGCGCGCCGGGGTCAAATGGGCAAGGGGGCTGGCTGCTGGGGACCGGGTGCCAGGGACCGGAGCCGCCGCGCAGCGCCCATGAAAAAGCCCCGCCGTTGCCGGCGGGGCTTCGTGCATCGGGCGATGCGGGGGGCGGCTTACATCATGCCGCCCATGTCTCCCATGCCGCCCATGCCGGCACCGCTGCTCTTCTCCTCCTGCGGCACCTCGGCCACCATGGCCTCGGTGGTGATCATGAGGGCGGCCACGGAGGCGGCGTTCTGCAGCGCGGTGCGGGTCACCTTGGTGGGGTCCAGGATACCCATCTGCACCATGTCGCCGAACTCGCCGGTGGCGGCGTTGTAACCCTCGTTGGCCTTGCCTTCCTTGACCTTGTTGACGATCACCGAGGGTTCCTCGCCGGCGTTGGCCACGATCTGGCGCAGCGGCTCCTCCATGGCCCGGCGCAGGATGTTGATGCCCACATCCTGATCCTCGTTGTCGCCCTTGAGGTCCTTGATGGCCTGCAGCGCCCGGATGAGGGCCACGCCACCACCCGGCACCACGCCTTCCTCCACCGCGGCACGGGTGGCGTGCAGGGCGTCCTCGACACGGGCCTTCTTCTCCTTCATCTCCACCTCGGTGGCGGCACCCACCTTGATCACGGCCACGCCGCCGGCCAGCTTGGCCACGCGCTCCTGCAGCTTCTCCTTGTCGTAGTCCGAGGTGGCCTCCTCGATCTGGGCCTTGATCTGCTTGATGCGGGCCTCGATGTCCTCCTTCTTGCCGGCACCGTCGATGATGGTGGTCTCCTCCTTGGTCACCACCACCTTCTTGGCATTGCCCAGGTCGTCCAGGTTGGCCTTCTCCAGCGACAGGCCCACCTCCTCGGAGATCACCTGGCCGCCGGTGAGGATGGCGATGTCCTGCAGCATGGCCTTGCGCCGGTCACCGAAGCCGGGGGCCTTGACCGCCGCCACCTTGACGATGCCGCGGATGTTGTTGACCACCAGGGTGGCCAGGGCCTCGCCCTCCACGTCCTCGGCGATGACCAGCAGCGGCTTGCCGGCCTTGGCCACGGCCTCCAGCACCGGCAGCAGGTCACGGATGTTGGAGATCTTCTTGTCGTGGATGAGGACATACGGGTCCTCGAGCTCGCAGCTCATGTTCTGCTGGTTGTTGACGAAGTAGGGCGACAGGTAGCCGCGGTCGAACTGCATGCCTTCGACCACGTCGAGCTCGTTCTCCAGGCCCGAGCCCTCTTCCACCGTGATCACGCCTTCCTTGCCCACCTTCTCCATGGCCTCGGCAATGATGTTGCCGATGGACTCGTCGGAGTTGGCGGAGATGGTGCCCACCTGGGCGATGGACTTGGTGTCCTCGCACGACTTGGAGATCTTCTTCAGCTCGTCCACCGCGGCGTGCACCGCCTTCTCGATGCCCCGCTTGAGGTCCATGGGGTTCATGCCGGCGGCCACGGCCTTCATGCCCTCGGTGAGGATGGCCTGGGCCAGCACGGTGGCGGTGGTGGTGCCGTCACCGGCCACGTCGGAGGTCTGGGACGACACCTCCTTCACCATCTGCGCGCCCATGTTCTCGAACTTGTCCTCCAGCTCGATCTCCTTGGCCACGGACACGCCGTCCTTGGTGATGGTGGGGGCGCCGAAGCTCTTCTCCAGCACCACGTTGCGGCCCTTGGGGCCCAGGGTCACCTTGACCGCGTTGGCCAGGATGTTGACGCCGGCCACCATGCGGTGGCGGGCGGAGTCGCCGAACTGTACTTCTTTCGCTGTCATCTTCTATGTCCTCTTCGATGCCTGAATCTGTTCTCCAACCACGGGCGGGCGCCTCACTTCTCGATGACGCCCATGATGTCCTCTTCCCGCATCACCAGGAGCTCCTCGCCCTCCACCTTGACCTCGGTGCCGGCGTACTTGCCGAACAGCACCCGGTCGCCGGGCTTGACGTCCAGCGGGCGCACTTCGCCGTTCTCCAGGATCTTGCCGTTGCCCACGGCGATGACCTCGCCCTGGATGGGCTTTTCGGCGGCGGTGTCGGGAATCACGATGCCCCCGGCGGAGGTCCGTTCCTCCTCCATGCGACGGACGATGACGCGATCATGCAAGGGTCGAATCTTCATGGGTCTCCTCTCCACGAAAACATTAATGTTTTCAATTTGTTATGCCTCACCCCGGGAGGGAGTGGGCGCAATCCACGAGCGCTGTTGTTAGCACTCGCCTGAACTGAGTGCTAATAATAGTCACGGCGCCGGTGGTGTCAAGGGCGAGCCGGCCGGGAAAGATTCAGTCGTCCTCGCGCCGGTACTCGCCCTCCAGGGTGCGGGGGCCGCCGACCGGCGGCGGAGGCGGCCCGGGCCTGAGCCAGCCCCCATCCAGCAGGTGGCGGGCCAGGGATCGGCGCACCGCCGGCACCAGCAGGGCGAAACCCACGGCATCGGTGACGAAACCGGGGGTCAGCAGCAAGGCACCCGCCACCAGCAGCAGCAGGCCTTCCAGCATGGGCCGGGCCGGGAGCTCGCCCTGCTCCAGCGCCTGCTGCACCCGGTTGAGGGTGGCCAGCCCCTGCAGCCGCAGCAGGGCCACGCCGGTCACGGCCGTGAGCACCACCAGGGCCACCGTGGCCAGGGCGCCGATGTGGCTGCCCACCGCCACCAGGACGTAGATCTCCACCAGCGGGACGGTGACGAACAGCACCAGGAGCAGGGTGAAGGGACGCATGGGGCCACCCTACCCCACCATCCGCGGGGAATAAAGCCCGTGGCTTTTCCGCCATGGCCTCATCCGGTAAGGTGTCGGCCATGAACCTGACCCCGGCCGACCGCTACCGCCTGGTGCTCACCACCTGCCCCGACGCCGACAGCGCCCGGCGCATCGGCGACGCCCTGGTGGCCGAGGCCCTGGCCGCCTGCGTCAACGTCATTCCGGGGCTGGTGTCCACCTATATATGGAAAGGTGACACGGTACGTGACAGCGAGCTGCTGTTGCTGATAAAAACCCGCGCAGACCGGCTGCCGGCCCTGAGTGAACGCTTGCTGGCGCTGCATCCGTACGAACTTCCGGAGATCGTCACGGTCTCTCTGGCTGAGGGGCTGGAGAAGTACCTCCAGTGGATCGATCACGCCGTGGAAACCAAGACATGACAAAGCGCCTCCTGCCCGCCCTGCTCCTGTTGCTGCTGGTCCCCGTCCCGGTCCCCGCCGCCGGGCCCGACGAGCCGCCCATGCCGGAGGAGGCCTTCCGCCTCAGCCTGGAGGTGGTGGACGCCGCCACGGTGCGTGCCCGCTGGACCATCGTTGACGAGGCCTACCTCTACCAGGACAAGTTCAAGTTCAGGGTCGCCGCCCCCGAGGGGGTGCGCCTGGGCCAGATCACCTTGCCCCCGGGCAAGAAGAAGCACGACGAGATCCTGGGCAAGGACATCGTCGCCTACTACCGCGAGGTCACGGTGGACCTGCCCCTGGTGCGCACCGTCCCCGACCGCACCGTGAAGCTCTACCTGGAATACCAGGGGTGCTCCGAGCGCTTCGGCATCTGCTACCCGCCCATCAAGAAGACCGTCACCCTGGAGCTGCCTCCGCTGCCGGCGGCCGCCGGTGCCGGCGAATCGAAGGGGGTGGTGGCCGCCCTGAGCCGGCTGCGCGAGACGGTGGGCGTGCCCGCGCCGGCCGACGAGCCGCCCATGCCGGAGGAGGCCTTCCGCCTCAGCCTGGAGGTGGTGGACGCCGCCACGGTGCGTGCCCGCTGGACCATCGTTGACGAGGCCTACCTCTACCAGGACAAGTTCAAGTTCAGGGTCGCCGCCCCCGAGGGGGTGCGCCTGGGTGAGGTGAAGCTGCCTCCGGGGAAAAGAAAATACGACGAGATCCTGGAAAAGGAAATCGTCGCCTACTACCACGAGGTCACGGTGGACCTGCCCCTAGTGCGCACCGTCCCCGACCGCACCGTGAAGCTCTACCTGGAATACCAGGGCTGTTCCGAGCGCTTCGGCATCTGCTACCCGCCCATCAAGAAGACCGTCACCCTGGAGCTGCCCCCGCTGCCCGGGGCGGAGACCGGAGAATCCGCGGCGCCGGACGGCGCGGGGCAGGTGGACCGCTCGGCCCTGGCCGTGCTGGGGTATCTGATCGCGGGATTCTTCATCGGCCTGAGTCTGACCTTCACGCCCTGCGTGCTGCCCATGCTGCCCATCATCTCCAGCGTCATCATCGGCCAGCAGGAAAAGGTGACCAGGCTGCGCGGCGGCCTGCTGGCGGGCACCTACGTGCTGGGCACCGCGGTGGTGTGGACCGCCGCCGGCGTCATGGCGGGCAAGAGCGGCCAGCAGCTCCAGGCCTATCTCACCCACCCCTGGGTCCTCATCCCCATCGCCGTGATCCTGTTCCTCCTGGCCCTGGCCATGTTCGGCCTCTACACCCTGCAGGTGCCGGCCGCCATCCAGTCCAGGCTGCAGGAAAAATCCATGCGCATCCGCGGCGGCACCTTCCCCGGCGTGTTCCTGCTGGGGGTGCTGGCCTCGGCCATCGCCGGGGCCTGCGTCTCGCCGATACTCCTCAGCAACCTGGGCGTAGCCATCCAGGCCCGGGATCCGGTGCTGGGCGGGGCCATCATGCTGGCCACCGCAGCGGGCATGGGCGTGCCCGTGATCCTGCTGGGCATGGGCGCCGGGTGGCTGCTGCCCAAGGCGGGGCCCTGGATGGACACGGTGAAGTACGCCTTCGGCGTCATCCTCATCGGCCTGGCCATTTACGTGCTGTCCCTCATCGGCTGGTTCCCGGTGCTGTACCTGTGGGGCGTGTTCCTCATGGTGACCGGAATCTACATGGGCGCCCTGGAACCGGTGCCCGAGGGGGCCTCGCGCTGGCGCTTCCTGTGGAAGGGGCTGGGGCTGGTGCTGGTCTTCTGGGGCGCGCTGGCCCTGCTGGGGGCCCTGCAGGGCAACCGCAACATCCTGCATCCGCTGGATCTCGAGCGCGGTACCGTGATGATGCAGGCCGCCGGCCCGGGCCCCGCCGGCGAGGCCGCGGAGGCCGGGCACCTGTTCACCCGGGTCGCGGACGTGGACGATCTCAAGGCCCGGCTGGCGGAGGCCAAGGCGGCCGGCCGGCCGGTGATCGTGGACTACTATGCCGACTGGTGCACCGACTGCATCCGCATGGAGGAGTCCACGTTCAAGGACCCCCGGGTGCGGGCCCGGCTCAAGGACTTCGTCCTGCTGCAGGCGGACGTCACCGACCAGTACGATCCCCGTACCCAGCCCCTGAAGCAGTTCTTCAACGTGTTCGGGCCGCCGGCCATGATCTTCATCGACCGCCAGGGGCGGCAGGTCTCGTTCGAGGGTGAACGCGCCTTCCGCAACGGCATCCTGGTGGGCTACGTGGGCCCCGACGACTTCCTGCGGCTGCTGGACAAGATGGAAGCCCGCCCGTGAGCCCGGCTGCCAGGACAGCACTGGTGGGCGTCATCGCCGTGGCTGCGGCGGCGGCCGGGTTCTGGGCCGCCGTGACCCTGCGCGAAGCGCCGGAACCGGTTCCGGAACCCTCCCCCGCCACAGCGCCGGAACCGGCGGTGCCCGTGCCCCAGGGACCGGCCCGCACCCCGGCCCCCTCGGCGCGCGGCTTCACCGATGCCATGATCGGCAAGCGCCGGCCCGACTTCGCCCTGCCCGGCGTGGACGGCAAGGTGCACCGGGCCTCGGAATGGGACGGCCAGGTGCTGGTGATCAATTTCTGGGCCACCTGGTGCCCGCCCTGCGTGCGCGAGATGCCGGCCCTCAACGAACTCTACCTGGCACACAGGGACAAGGGCTTCGCCGTCATCGGCATCGCTCTGGACGCGGCGGACGACGTGGAGCAGTTCATCGATCCCATGGGCATCGACTACCCGGTGCTGGTGGCCGAGGAGGAGG
>JALUTW010000025.1 GCA_027021685.1 Chromatiales bacterium
GGACCCGGACCCCTGTGGTCCGGGACATTTCGGTCCCCTCTCCCTCCGGGAGAGGGACAGGGTGAGGGGATAAGATTCCGACAACCGTCGCCCCCTCGCCCGCGCGATAAGGGTGAGAGCGAGCGATGAGGACCTTGCGTCCTTTTCGCCCCTGCGCTGAAACCTGTCATTTCCCCACCGGCGCAAACAGCCACGGGGCCTCCCTGCGCCGCCGTTCCTCGTAGGCGCGGATCTCGCCGGCATGCTGCAGGGTCAGCGCGATGTCGTCCAGCCCTTCCAGCAGACGGTGCTTGCGGAAGGCGTCGATCTCGAACGGGATCACCTCGCCGTCGGGCGTGGTCAGGGTCTGTGCCGCCAGGTCCACCGTCAGGGCGTAGCCCTCGCGGGCGGCCACCGCGTGGAACAGGCGGTCCACGGTGTCCGCATCCAGCACGATGGGCAGCAGGCCGTTCTTGAAGCAGTTGTTGTAGAAGATGTCGGCGAAGCTGGGGGCGATGATCACCTTGAAGCCATAGTCGGCCAGGGCCCACACCGCGTGCTCGCGCGAAGAGCCGCAGCCGAAGTTCTCGCGCGCCAGCAGGATCTGCGCGTCCCGGTAGCGCGGCTGGTTGAGCACGAAGTCCGGGTTGAGCGGGCGGCGGCTGTGGTCCTGCCCCGGCTGGCCCTCGTCGAGATAGCGCCACTGGTCGAACAGGTTGGGCCCGAAGCCCGTGCGCCGGATGGACTTGAGGAACTGCTTGGGAATGATGGCGTCGGTGTCCACGTTGGGCCGGTCCAGCGGCGCCACGATGCCGGTAAAGGTTCGAAACTTTTCCATTGCTCAAGGATCCTCGCTCGGCGCGAATTCAATCACGGGCGCGCCCCGCACAGCGGACGCACCGTTCACCGCAATCCGGCCCCCGGGCGCCATGCGCGCCGCCCGCGCTCCTGTGCCCCTGCGTTGAAGCACTTTACCGGCCAAACTCGCGCACGTCG
This sequence comes from Chromatiales bacterium, assembly GCA_027021685.1. GTDB lineage: Bacteria > Pseudomonadota > Gammaproteobacteria > CAMYNG01 > CAMYNG01 > JALUTW01. The sequence continues at coordinate 976 of JALUTW010000025.1, forward strand.
ACGAAGTGGCCCGCCACCGCCGCGGCCGCGGCCATGGCCGGGCTCACCAGGTGGGTGCGGCCGCCGGCACCCTGGCGCCCCTCGAAGTTGCGGTTGGAGGTGGAGGCGCAGCGCTCGCCGGGCTCCAGGCGGTCGGCGTTCATGGCCAGGCACATGGAGCACCCGGGTTCGCGCCACTCGAACCCGGCCTCGCGGAACACCGCGTCCAGGCCCTCGGCCTCGGCCTGCCGCTTCACCAGGCCGGAGCCCGGCACCACCATGGCGAGCCTGATGTTGTCCGCCACCCGGCGCCCGCGCACCACCTGCGCCGCCGCGCGCAGGTCCTCGATGCGCGAGTTGGTGCAGGAGCCGATGAACACCTTGTCCAGGCGGATGTCGGTGACGGGCGTGCCCGGCTCCAGGGCCATGTAGCGCAGGGCCGCCTCCATGCCCTCGCGCTTCACCGGGTCCGGTTCCTGCGCCGGGTCGGGCACCCGGCCGCTCACCGGCACCACCATCTCCGGCGAGGTGCCCCAGGTCACCTGGGGCTCGATGGCGGCCGCCTCCAGGCGCACCTCGCGGTCGAACACCGCATCCGGGTCCGAGTGGAGCTCGCGCCAGGCCGCCACCGCCCGCTCCCACAGCTCGCCGGTGGGGGCGTAGGGACGGCCGCGCACGTAGTCGATGGTGACATCGTCCACCGCGATGAAACCGGCGCGGGCCCCGGCCTCGATGGCCATGTTGCACACGGTCATGCGCCCCTCCATGCTCAGCGCCTGGATGGCCTCCCCGGCGAACTCGATGGCGTAACCGGTGCCGCCAGCGGTGCCGATCTCGCCGATGATGGCGAGCACGATGTCCTTGGCCGTGACCCCCGGCCCCACGTGGCCGGCCACGGTGACGCGCATGGCGCGCGATTTCTTCTGCACCAGGCACTGCGTGGCCAGCACGTGCTCCACCTCGGAGGTGCCGATGCCGAAGGCCAGGGCACCGAAGGCGCCGTGGGTGGAGGTGTGGGAGTCGCCGCAGACGATGGTCATGCCCGGCAGGGTGAAGCCCTCCTCCGGCCCGATGACGTGGACGATGCCCTGGCGGGGATCGTCCATGGTGAACTCGGTGATGCCGAACTCGCGGCAGTTGGCGTCCAGGGTCTCCACCTGGAGGCGGGAGACGGGATCGCTGATGCCCTCCGCGCGGCGGGTGGTGGGCACGTTGTGATCCGGCGTGGCCAGGTTGGCCTGCGGCCGCCACGGCCGGCGCCCCGCCAGGCGCAGCCCCTCGAAGGCCTGGGGCGAGGTCACCTCGTGCACCAGGTGGCGATCGATGTAGAGCAGCGCGGTGCCGTCGCCGTTGTCGCGCACCACGTGCGAATCCCACAGCTTGTCGTAGAGTGTCCTGCCGCTCATGCCTGCGTGCCCTCCCCGGCCCGTGCCGGGTTCCGTGGAGCCACTGTAGCCCCGGAACAACTATTACTCAAATTCATTATTTTCATATTTATTATAACTTTATGTTATCTTTTATATCATGGACCTGGAAGATCTCCGCGCCTTTTCCGCCGTGGCCCGGCTGGGCTCCTTCTCCGCCGCGGCCGGGGAGCTGTTCATCACCCAGCCCGCCGTGAGCAAGCGGGTGCGCGCCCTGGAGGACGAGCTGGGCGTGGCCCTGTTCGACCGCCTGGGCCGGCGGGTGCTGCTCACCGAGGCCGGCCGCGCCCTGCTGCCCCGGGCCCGCCACATCCTGCAGGAAGTGGAGGACAGCCGGCGGGCGGTGTCCAACCTGGCCGGGCGCATCGAGGGCCCCCTGAGCCTGGGCACCTCCCACCACATCGGCCTGCACCGCCTGCCCCCGGTGCTGCGCCGTTACCGCGCCGCCCACCCCCAGGTGCGGCTGGACCTGCGCTTCATGGACTCGGAGGCGGCCTGCGCGGCGGTGCGCCAGGGCGACCTGGAGCTGGCCCTGGTGACCCTGCCGCCGGACCCGCCCCCGGAACTGGAGCAGCGCCTGGTGTGGCCGGACCCCCTGGCCGTGGTGGCGGCGCCGGACCATCCCCTGTGCGCCGCCGGCAGGCTCACCCCGCAGGCGCTGGCGCGCCACGAGGCGGTGCTGCCGGGCCCCGGCACCTTCACCCGCGGGCTGGTGGAGGCGGCGCTGGCCCGGCATGGCCTGGCCGTGCGGGTGGCGCTGACCACCAACTACCTGGAGACGCTGAAGATGCTGGCGAGCGTGGGACTGGGCTGGTCGGTGCTGCCGCACACCCTCGCCGGCGACGGCGTGGTGGTGCTCGAGGTGGAAGGGCTGGCCATGGCGCGGCGCCTGGGGGCGGTGTGGCACGGGGCCCGCACCCTGTCCAACGCCGCCCGGGCCATGCTGGAGCTGCTGCCCGCCGCCGAATGAAGGAGAGGGAGGAAGGGGTGTGCGCCCTTCCCCGCCCCACGGGGCTGTGTTACAACCGTGCAGGGCCGCCGCAAACCCGCGGCCCTGCCGGGTGATCATGTCGGACTACCAAAGCTTCAAGCTCCTGCTGCTGGATTTCCTGCCCCTGTCCAAGGACGCGGTCCACGTGTACATCGGCCTCGCGGTGCTGCTGGTGTGGGTGGCCGGCCTGCGCCGCCCGCTGGGGACGTGGACCAGCCTCGTGCCCGTGTTCGCCGTCGCCCTGCTCATGGAGACGGTGGACCTGGTGGACGACCTGCGCTGGCTGGGCCACCCGCGCTGGTCCGCCAGCCTGCACGACCTGGTCAACACCACCTTCTGGCCGGTGGTGCTGGTCATCACCGCGCGGCTGGGCTGGCTCCAACCCAAAAGGGATCGGTGACAAACGCGCCCCGTTCCCGTTTGACTCGCCCCGCACCCGTCACCGGATTTCCGGCCGGCCTTGTTCCATCGAGGCCGGCATGATTCCCGCCGGTCAACGGTCCCCGTTCTGGTGGTGCGCCATGCGCCAGGCCACCAGCGCGCCGACACCGGCCAGGGCCGCAGCGATGTAGTACATCACGGGCCCGCCCGCCAGCTCCCAGGCATAGCCCGCGTACAGCGCCCCCGCCGCGCCGCCGGCCCCGAAGCTGAGGCTGCTGTAGAGGGCCTGCCCCTTGCCCTGGTGGCGGCCGGTGAAATAGGTGTGGATGAGCTGGATGGCGGCGGCGTGATAGACGCCGAAGGTGGCCGCGTGCAGGGTCTGCGCCGCCGCCGTCACCGCCAGCGAATCGGCAAACCAGGCCGTGAGCAGCCAGCGCACCACTGCCAGCAGCAGCGCTGCCAGCAGCAGGCGCCACATGCCGAAGCGTGCCAGCCAGCGGTGCATGATCAGGAACACTCCCACCTCGGCCACCACCCCCAGGGCGATGAGCCCGCCGGCCAGTCCCGCGCTGTAGCCGTGGCTCTGCAGGTAGGGCACGTAGAAGGCATAGTAGGGCCCGTGGCTGGCCTGCATGAGAAAGCACACCGCGAGCAGGCCGGACACCTGGGGCCGGCGCAGCACCCGCGCCAGGGGCTCGTGGTCCAGCCTCAGGTG
>JALUTW010000026.1 GCA_027021685.1 Chromatiales bacterium
AGAGGCCCGGGTAAACACGGGCGAAATCCGCCCGGCACCTCCGCTTCATGTCACGCGGCCGCGATCAGGTCACGGCGGCTGGTATTTCAGAGCGGTTGTCCGGATATGCGGTCCCGGCTTCCGTCACCCGGGATCCGACGCCCGAACACGGTCCCATAGGCCGCCGCCAGCAGGGCGAACTCCAGCAGCATGAGGGCGGCACCGGCCAGGGCCACGCCGGCCTGCCCCCAGACCGGCAGGCCCGCCGCCAGCAGGGGATCGCGCAGCACCGCCAGGACCGCCGGAATCACGGACACCACCGCAGCCAGGCGCCAGCCCGCGCCGCGGGTGGCCCGCCACACCTCGCCCGGTCTCCGCCGATCTCCTGCCGCCACCGCCGGCAGCACCAGTACCATGCGCGCCAGCACCCAGCCTGCCGGCACCAGGCTGAACCAGAACAGGCCCCGCACCAGGGCCAGCGAGACTGCGGCCGGGCCCGACAGCACCAGGGCCGCCGCCACCGTGAGCACCATGGCGCAGGACACCCACGCCAGGTACACCAGCAGCAGCCAGCCCAGGAACCGCGCCTCGCGCGCCGACCAGGTGGCGATGCCGAAACGGGGCACGGCCTGGGCCCCCAGCAGCAGTACCCGCAGGCCACTCACCGCGAACAGGCAGAACACCAGCAGTTGCAACAGGGCCAGGAACAGGGCGGCACCCGGGGCCAGGGTCAGGTCGATGCGTCCCGCCGCCACCCAGATGGCCACGAAGGCCCCGCCCGGCACCGCCACCCCGGCCAGCAGGCCGGCGCCCCGCGCCCGCAACAGTGCCCAGGCTGCGGCCCACAACGCCGTCACGCCCAATGAAGCGGCGGCTTCCCCCCTTGCGTGCATGCGGCCTCCCGGTCTCGTGCGCAGCGGATCTTGCGCCCGCCGCGGCCAGCACCCATCATGCAGGGTGACTCAGGCCGAAACAAGACACCCCAGGACAGCCCATCCCATGTCACGGCCCTGCCACGCCATCGACGAGCAGCTCATCGCCCGCCTGTGCCAAGAGGCCCGGCTGGCGCCGCGCCGGCGCACCCATTACAACATCCATCCGTCGCCCCGGGATCCGGTGCAGCGCTTTCTCAACGTGATGCAGCCGGGCACCTACGTCCGCCCCCACCGCCACCTGCAGCCACCCAGGTGGGAGTTCACCCTGGCCCTGCAGGGCGCGGCCACCGTGCTGCTGCTGGACGACTCCGGCCGCGTGCGCGAACGCCTGGAGCTGGCGCCCGCCGGCCCGCTGCACGCGGTGGAGCTGCCCGCCGGCGCCTGGCACACGGTGGTGGCGCTGGCCCCGGACACGGTGCTGCTGGAGCTCAAGGAAGGCCCTTACCTGGGTGCAGCGGCGGAAAAGGACTTCGCGGCCTGGGCACCGCCCGAGGGCGACCCGGCCTGCCCCGCCTGGGTGGAACGCTTCGCCGCCGCCCTGCCGGGGGAGGTGCTGGCCGCGTCCGTGGAGGCCACCTGAAATGGCCCGGACGCGTTCCATCGACCTGGGCGGCCGCCGCCTGGCCCTGCGCCTGACCCGGCGGGCGCAGGAGGCGCTCGACGGCCGCCGCCGGCCCCTGTACGTGGACATGGAGCTGCTGTTCTCCTGCCTGGTGCGCAAGCGGGTGCTGTTCCACGACGCCCCCGCCGGCGAGGGCTACGTCGAGGTCATGCCCGGCCTGGCCCTGCGCTTCCTGCCGGTCACGGCCCGGGCCTGCCCCGTGGACGAGGTCATCGCCCGCGGCGGCCAGGAGCTGGTGCCGCTGCCCGGGGCCCGGGCGGCGGGCCTGACACCGCGGTTCCTGGAGCTGGATCACGGTTCCCGCGGCTGGTCCGGGCGGTTCGGCTACACCGGACCGGGCGCATTGTCGGACTCCAATGCGCGGGAGTAAACTACGACCTTCCTTTCTCCCTGCTTCCGGGCATTGCCGAGGTCAAGGGATCGACTCATGTACAAGCTCATCATTTCCTGCAATGACAAGAAGGTGGACGAGGTGGTGCTGCGCCGCGAGGCCGTGACCGTGGGCCGGCGCAAGGACAACGACATCCGTCTCGACGACAACACGGTCAGCGGCCACCACGCCCAGTTCTCCATCACCGACGACAAGGTCTACGTGGAGGACCTGGGCAGCACCAACGGCACCTACGTCAACGGCCAGCGGGTGGAGGCCCGGGCCCTGGAGGACGGGGACGTGGTGATCATCGGCAAGCACAAGTTCACCGTGCGCGCGCGCACCGAAGAGTCACGGGCCGACCTGGCCGACCCCACCCTGCAGATCGAGACCCGCGAGCTGGAGCGGCTGCTGGCCTCGGCCCAGCAGGCCATGTCCGGCCGCCACGGGCGCAAGGTGCTCAACTGGATCGCGCAGGACCCGCGCGGGGCCTGGTGGGGCTTCGAGCACCAGCCCCACCCGGACGAGCACGGCTGGGTGGACGCCCGGAACGGCGTGCGCATCCTGCTCAAGGAAGACGCCCGCCCCGCGCCCAACTGGCGCGAGACGCTGCAGAAGATCTGAGGCGCCGCTTCGCGGCGCCGGGGCCGGGTGCCGGCGGGTGGAAGCCGGGCCATGCGGCGGCTTCGGGCGCTTGCCTTGCCTGTCGATCCCGCCTGCATTGTGTTGCACCGGGACTCCGGTTTCCTCCTGCCGGAAGAGGCGCAGGGCAAGGGAAGACCGTCAGCCCGGCGCACACCCCCTCACCCCGACCCTCTCCCCCGCGATGCGGGGGAGAGGGGGATGGAAAAAACCGGCCACGGCATCGAAGCTCCACCGCGTGTGAAAAAACAGTCCTCTCTCCCTCCGGGAGAGGGTCAGGGTGAGGGAGTAAATGGGCACCGGGCAAGGACCACACCCCGAATGGTGCGTCTGCGAAGCAGACACCCCCTACGCGCTCTCCCCCGCGATGCGGGGGAGAGGGGGATGGAAAAAACCGGCCACGGCATCGAAGCTCCGCCGCGTGTGAAAAGACGGTCCCCTCTCCCTCCGGGAGAGGGTCAGGGTGAGGGGAACGAAACAGTGCCGGGCACCCGCAACCGGCCACCGGCAATGGATCCCCCTCACCCCGGTGGCGCCTGCGGTGCCGGTGGCGAGGAACGGTGATATTCGCGGCCGGGGGCCGCTCCCACGGCAGGCCCCCTCAGCGCAGAACCAGGGTGACGTCGATGCGGCGGTTGAGCCGGCGGCCGGCGGCGGTGTTGTTGGGGGCGATGGGCTTCTCCGGGCCATAGCCGATGGCGGTGACCCCCTCGCGCTTCACTGCACCGGTGTTGATCAGGTAGGCCGCCACCGCCTCGGCCCGGCGCTGGGACAGGACACGGTTGTGCGCCAGGGACCCGGTGATGTCGGTATGGCCCTCGATGAGCACCCGCCGCGCTCCCACCAGGCGGATGGCGTTCTGGAGCTTGGTGAGCAGGGGATAATGGGCCGGCAGCACGTAGGCCTTGCCCACCTCGAAGTTGAGGCCGCGCAGGCGGATGAGCAGGGCGTCGCCCTGCCGGAACACCTCGGCCTCGCCCGGCTCGAACATGGTGATGACCCGCGAGATGCGGGCCTCGCGCGCGGCCCTGGCCTCCTGCCGGGCCTGGGCCTCGCCCAGCCGCTTGAGCTCTCCCTGCAGGTTGGCCAGCTCGGTGTTGACGAAGTCCTGCGCGTGGCGCATGGCCCTGGCCCGCTCGGCCAGCGCGGCGAAGCGCCGGTCCAGCGGCTGGACCCGTTTTTCCGCCTCGGGTCCGATGACCTGGGTCTCCACCCGCAGGAGCTGCCGCTCCACCCACAGGATCCGGTCCTCGACCGGCTGGCGCCGCCAGGCCCTGACCTGTTGCAGCACCACGCCCACGTGGCGGGCCTTGCGCAGCACGTCCTCGGCCCGGGTGCGGGTCTCCTCGGAGTAGGGGTTGCGGGTGATGAAGGCGTCGGTGGCGGCCAGGGCATGGCGGGCGCGGGCCAGTGAGCGCGGCGCCAGCTTGCGCGCCCCGGCGGCGTCGGCGGCGCGGATGAGCCGGCGGGCCTCGCCCAGCAGGTGCTCCTTGATGGCCCGCAGCTCCACCCGCCGGTAGGCCCGGGCCACCGCCGGGGCGTCGGCCCTGGCCCCCGCCAGGTCGTCGTCCTCCACCGCGGAGGTCAACGCCAGGAACCGCTCCTCCAGGGATTCCACCTCGCCCGGGTACAGCCTGGGCGCCCCGGCCTTGAGGGCCGCGGCCCGGGCGCCGTAGACCGCGGCCAGTTCGCGCCGAGCCAGGGCGGCGAAGCGGCGCGCCTGCTCCAGCCGCGCCTCGCCCTCGGCCGCCGCGGCCAGGATGTCCGCCAGCCCGGCATGGCGCTGGAGCAGGGCCGCGGCCTCGGCGGCGCTGTCTTCGGCCTGGCGGTACCAGCCGGGCGAGAGCACGTGGACGTCCTCGGCCCGGGCCCGCTCCACCCCGGACTTGAGCCGCGCCACGGCCTCGG
>JALUTW010000027.1 GCA_027021685.1 Chromatiales bacterium
GGCGGCGGCAGGACCCGGAGGAGGTGAGGCGTTGGTCGGAGGCCTCGCGGGAGGCGCTGTCGCGTTATCCGTGGGGTCTGAGCCGGGATGAGGCCCTGGCCATGGGGTGGCGGCCGTCGGGGTATGGCGAGGGCGAGCGGCTGTGGGAGAAGGCCGGGGTTTCTGCCGGGGAGCGTGCGGCAGGCTGAAGGGAAACCGCGAACTCCGGCCTACTGGGGATCGAGATAGATGCCCGCGGTTTCGGGCAGCGGGCCGAAGCAACGCCGGTATTCCTCCGAGGCCATCACCGGGGTCAGGCCCTGGCGGGCCTGGATGATGTCGTCCTCTTCCAGCGACAGCAGCAGGGTGCGCGCCGGGTCGCGGGCCCGGCATTGTTCGTAGATCCAGTTGCCGGAGGCGTCGAACTGGCGGTAGGCGTGCACGCCATCGCCGTGGTGGTGCAGGTTGATCAGCGTCTGGACGGGGGCGTTGCGGTGTACCGGCAGGAAGCTGGCGGCATAGTCGCGCACCAGGCGGCCGGCGTCGTCGTAGATGAAGACCTCGATCACGTGCAGGCGGTCCGGGTGCTCCCGCTCCCACGACAGGCGGCTCAGCAGGCGGCCGGTCTCGGCGTCGTAGTAGTGGATCTCGCGGTAGAAGTCCGGCAGGTCCTTGTAGCCGCCGATGTGCTCCTCGGTGCGGATCTTCCGGCCGGCGATGTGTTTTTCGTGCAGGGCCTGAAGCTGCTCCACGAAGCGGTTCCAGCGGGCCACCTGCTCGTCGTCCACGCGGATCACGATGTGCGGCATGTCCTCCACGGGCACGGGGGCGGGCACGGCGGCCAGGACGGCGGCAAGGGCGAGGGCGGCTGCGGGCATGGCGGACTCCCCGGGTGCGTTGCGGCGGGACGGGCCCGCCTCTGGTTAACACATAGCAGAGTGGGGCGCGGCTGCAACCCCGGTGCCATGGCGCAAGAGCACTGCCGGCTGTGATAGATTCCACCCCACGGCCGCGGAACCGGGAGGAGCCATGCCGCTGACCATTCATTGCCTGCAGCACGTCCCCTTCGAGGGGCCGGCCGCCATCGCCCGCTGGGCGGAGGACCGGGGCCATCGCCTCCGGTGTACGCCCCTGTACGAGGGCACACCGCCGCCGGTGCCCGCGCCCGGCGACTGGCTGCTGGTCATGGGCGGGCCCATGGGCGTGGCCGACGAGGCCCGTTATCCGTGGCTGGTGGAGGAAAAGCGCACCATCGCCGCGGCGGTGGAGGCGGGCTGCACGGTGGTGGGGGTGTGCCTCGGGGCCCAGCTCATTGCCGAGGTCATGGGGGCGCGGGTGTACCGCAACCACGAGCCGGAGATCGGCTGGTTCCCCGTCCGGCGGGTGGCGGCGCCGGACGGGGACCCGCTGGCCGCGGTCCTGCCGGAGTCCTTCACGGCCTTCCACTGGCATGGCGACACCTTCGACCTGCCGGCAGGGGCGGTGCACCTGCTGGAGAGCGAGGCCTGCGCCCACCAGGCCTTCGCCTGGGAGGGGCGCGTGCTGGCCCTGCAGTGCCACCTGGAGACCACCCCGGAGGCGGCCCGGGCCCTGGTGGAGCACTGCGGTGACGAGCTGGTGCCGGGCCGGCCCTGGGTGCAGGATGCCGGGGCCATCCTCGCCGGTAGTGACGGCTGCGGCCGGCTCAACCAGATCCTGGCGCGGCTGCTGGATGTCCTGCCGGGCGGGCGGGGCTGATCCCGGAGCGCGCCGGCGGCGTTGAACCGGAGGACAGGCGGTCTCCGCGGCACGGGGGCCGGGGTTCTCAGGCACGGGGAGGGGAAACATGTTCCAAGTGTTGCGCCAGCGGGTGAAGGCGGTCATCGCGCCCGGCGACGCGGCCCGGTTCTGGCTCGCGCAGGGGTTCCTGGTGGCTTCCACCATCATCGGCGTGTACCTGGCCGCCTCGGTGGGGTTCGACAAGGCCATCCAGTTCGAGGTCCTGCGGGAGGAGCGGGCGCTGTACTACCTGCTGGCCTCGCTGCGCGACGAGCTGGAGGACAACAGCGAGCGTATCGTGGCGGTGGCGCGGGAGGCCGGACGGCGCGGCGACCTGAGCCGGGTGGCCATGGAGGGGCGGCTGCAGACCTTCGTGTGGGATGCCATGCGGGAGTCGGCCCAGACCTTCCAGGTCCCGGCCCGGGTGCTCACGGGCACGCGCCGCTTCCACGCGCGCATCCGCCTGCTGGTGGAGGACCTCGCCCGCACGCGCATCTCCCGCGCGCTGTTCCTGCGCCGGGTGCAGGAGGAGGTCGGGCTGGTGCGCGGCCAGGTGCTGCCGGCCGTCGATGCCGAGCTGGAGCGGCTGCGGCGGCGGCTGGGCCCGCTGGTGGCCGTATCGCCGTGAGCCGGGAGCCGCCGCGCGGCCGGGGCACCGGCGCCCGCCCGCCGTGCCGCTTCCACGAGCTGGTGCGCGAGGCGGTGGACGACGGCTGGCCGCGGGAGGCGGAGCCGCCGCCCCCCACCCGGCTGTACACGGAGGCGGCGCGCTCGGCCATCAGCCGCAACGATTCCCCGGACGTCCCCTTCGACCGCTCGGTGAACCCCTACCGCGGCTGCGAGCACGGCTGCATCTACTGTTACGCCCGCCCCGGCCACGCCTGGCTCGGGTTCTCGCCCGGGCTGGAGTTCGAGACCCACATCGTCGCGCGGCCGGATCTCCCCGGCCTCCTGGAGCGGGAGATCTCGGCGCCCGGCTACGAGTGCCGGCCGCTGGCCCTGGGCACCTTCACCGACGCCTGGCAGCCGGTGGAGCGGCGCTGCCGCCTCACCCGGGCGGTGCTGGAACGGCTGCTGGCGCTGCGCCACCCGGTGAGCGTGGTGACCAAGTCTGCGCTGGTGGAGCGGGACCTGGACCTGCTGCAGGCGCTGGCGGCGGAGGGCCTGGTGCACGTGCACCTGTCCGTGACCACCCTGGACCCGGGCCTGGCCCGGCGGCTGGAGCCGCGCGCCGCCGCGCCCCGGCGCCGGCTGCAGGCCCTGGCGGCGCTGGCCGCGGCCGGCGTCCCCGCGGGGGTGCTGGTGGCGCCGCTCATCCCGGTGCTCACCGACGGCGAGCTGGAGCGGATCCTGGAGGCCGCGGCGGATGCCGGCGCGGGGTTCGCCGGCTGGGTCCTGCTGCGCCTGCCGGGAGAGACCGGTCCCCTGTTCGAAGACTGGTTGCGGGCGCATTTTCCCGGCCGCGCGGAGCACGTGCTGGCGCGGGTGCGCGAGGCCCATGGCGGCCGGCTGTACGACGCCCGCTTCGGGCGGCGCATGCGCGGGGCGGGCGAGTACGCGCGCCTGCTGCAAAGGCGCTTCGACCTGGCCTGCCGCCGCCTGGGGCTGGCGACCGCCCCGCCGCCGCTGGCCACCGACCGCCTGCGCCGGCCGCACCAGCTCGACCTGCTGTGAGCCCGCTCCGTGGCGCGCGCGGCGGAATCCCGCTAAGGTAAGCGCTGGTTTTTGCTGGCACCGGCGCGTTTCCATGCAACCCCAACTGGTGGCCCACAGGGGCTGGCCCGCCCGCTATCCCGAGAACACCCTCGTGGGCTACGAGGCGGTCATCGCCGCCGGGGCCCGCTTCATCGAAACCGACGTGCAGCTCACCGCCGACGGCGTGCCGGTGCTCTACCACGACCGCACCCTGGCCCGGGTCAGCGCCCGGCCGGGCGCGGTGCACCAGTACGACTGGGCCGCCCTGCGCCGCTTCGCGGCCTTCGAGTTCGAGCGCTTCGGCTACCGTTTCGCCCGCACCCCCATCGCCCGGCTGGAGGAGCTGGCGGGCTTGCTGCAACGGCACGCGGAGGTCGCGGCCTTCGTCGAGATCAAGCGCATCAGCGTGGAGCGGTTCGGCGCCGACACGGTGGCGCGCAAGGTGCTGCCGCTGCTGGAGCCCCTGCGCGGGCGCTGCGTGGTGATCTCGTACGACCCCGGCGTACTGCTGGCCGTGCGCGAGCGGGGCTGGCTGGAGATCGGGGCGGTGGTGGACCACTGGCGCCAGCGGCGGGCGCGGCGCATCACCGCGCTGCGGCCGCAGTACCTGTTCTGCGGCATCCGCAGCCTGCCGCGCTGGCGGCGGGCGCGCTGGGAGTACGGGCGGGTGGGGGTGTTCGAGACCAGCGATCCCGGTCTGGCCCGGTGGGCGGCCCGGCACGGGGCGGCGTTCGTGGAGACCGATGACTGGGGCGGGCTGGCCGGTGCCCTCTGGCCCGAACGCGGGCCGGTCCCGCCGCCCGCACCGGTGCCGGCACCGGGATGAGCCTCGATTGCGATCTCGTCGTGGTGGGCGCCGGGATCCACGGTGCCGGCGTGGCCCAGGCCGCGGCCGCGGCGGGGTATTCGGTCACGGTGCTGGAGGCGCGGGCCCCGGCGGCGGGCACTTCCAGCCGCTCCTCCAAGCTGGTGCACGGCGGCCTCCGGTACCTGGAGAGCGGCCAGTTCCGGCTGGTGCACGAGT
>JALUTW010000028.1 GCA_027021685.1 Chromatiales bacterium
CTACGCCATCCTCTACTCCATCGACAGCCCGCTGCCTTTGAAGTATCTGGACCTGGGGACGAAGCCGTTTCCGGCCACGCGGGACTACTCGCGCAACACGGCCATCGACACGGCGCCGGCGGCGGGGATACTGGTGACGGGCCAGGCGGCGGGGCCGGGCATCAACGTGTACAAGTACGACAAGGCCACGCAGACGCTGAAGCGCATCTGGGTGGCGCGGTAGGGGCATGCGGTGCGGTTGCCGTGCAGCCCCCTGTAGGGTGCGGCGGCAAGGCTGCCGCACCATTCGCGCCACAGCGTGGTCTTCTTCCCAAGTGAATAAAGGCGAGGGGGCGGCAGACGTTGTTTTTTGCGCCTCTGCCTTGAAGGTGACCATGACCGAAATGATTGTGGTGATGGCCAGACAGGGGAGGCGGGAGGAGAACGCTGGCAGGCCAGGTGGGGCCAGGGAGGCGATATGGCACACAAGCCGGACTTGGTGAAATTGATGCTCAAGGCGGGACGGGAGCCGGGGTACCGGCCCATGTTCGATCGCGCATTGGCGGGAGCAACGCTCTGGACACCCGTTGCCGATGATGGCATTGGCATGGAGACCGCGCGGGGTTGTCTGCAGGTCTGGGACTGTGATTCCGTGGTGGGGATTCCCCTGTTCGCTTCCTTGAGGCGGCTCAAACGGTCAGCCGGCCCGGGATGTCCTGCGGTGGCCCTGGAGGGTCGGGAAATGCTGGCCATGTCCATTGAGCACGATGTGCCCTTCCTGCTCGAACCCGATGAAAAAATGATGGTGATGATCACGCCGCCGGTTGCCAGGGAGATGCTGGCACCGGAGCCGGCCCTGGCGCCGAGGCCCCGGCTCGTGAGAGAAGGAGAGCCACTGGTGATGCGGGCGATGCCGGTGCCCGACGGCGTGCCGGACAGGCTTCGCAGGTCACTGGCCATCGCGTGGTCGGCCCATGCCAACGTGCGCCGGGCCTGGCTGGCACTGGTGCAGGCATGGCCGCCCGAAGCGAATCCCGTGGAGCCTGCCCTGGGAATCGATGGCAGCGGTGACGTTTACCAGGCGCTGAAAGACGGTGCCCTCGTGGTCAGCGCATTCTATCCCCGATGGCCGGCCATGCAGTTGTTCGACGTTACGGAGGCTGGGGACGGGGATTTCTCCGCCCTTTTTCGGGCCCACGGCACGCCGGTGTACGAGGCACGCCACATCCGACACTGATGCTGCGCCACCCGCGGTGGACTGGACCGGCTGATTGTGGAACCCGGTTTGCGCGGCGTACAATGGCCGGCCCCTTTTCACCGGAGAGGGAGATGGGCGACAGGCAGTTCGACGTCATCGTGGTGGGAGGCGGCCACGCCGGTACCGAGGCCGCCCTGGCGGCGGCGCGGCGCGGCGCCCGCACCCTGCTCCTGACCCACAACCTCGACACCCTGGGCCAGATGTCCTGCAATCCCGCCATCGGCGGCATCGGCAAGGGCCACCTGGTCAAGGAGATCGACGCCCTGGGCGGGCTCATGGCCCGGGCCGCCGATCGGGCCGGGATCCAGTTCCGCATCCTCAACGCCCGCAAGGGGCCGGCGGTGCGCGCCACCCGGGCCCAGGCCGACCGGGTCCTGTACCGGCGTGCGGTGCGCGCGGCCCTGGAGGCCCAGCCCGGCCTCGCCCTGTTCCAGCAGGAGGTGACCGACCTGCTGGTGGAGGGCGAGCGGGTGGCGGGCGTGGTCACGGCCCTGGGAGTGACCTTCCGCGCCCCGGCGGTGGTGCTCACGGTGGGCACCTTCCTCGGCGGGCGCATGCACGTGGGGCTGGAGAGCCGGCCCGGCGGCCGCGCCGGCGACCCGCCGGCCAGCGCCCTGGCCGCGCGCCTGCGCGAGCTGCCGTTCCGGGTGGGGCGGCTGAAGACCGGCACGCCGCCGCGCCTGGACGGGCGCACCGTGGACTTCTCCGTCATGACCCCGCAGCCGGGCGACGAGCCGGTGCCGGTGTTCTCGTTTCTGGGCTCGCCGGACGAACACCCGCGCCAGGTGCCCTGCCACATCACCCGCACCAACCCCCGCACGCACGAGATCATTCGCGCGGCGCTGGACCGCTCCCCCCTGTTCACCGGCGTCATCGAGGGGGCCGGTCCGCGGTACTGCCCGTCCATCGAGGACAAGGTGGTGCGCTTCGCGGAGCGGGACTCGCACCAGATCTTCATCGAGCCCGAGGGGCTGGACACCCGCGAGCTGTACCCCAACGGCATCTCCACCTCGCTCCCGTTCGACGTGCAGGAGGCCCTGGTGCACACCATTCCCGGGCTGGAGCGCGCGCGCATCACCCGCCCCGGCTATGCCATCGAGTACGACTATTTCGATCCGCGCGATCTCAGGCCGTCGCTGGAAACGCGCTTCATCGGGGGCCTGTTCTTCGCCGGCCAGATCAACGGCACCACCGGCTACGAGGAGGCCGCCGCCCAGGGCCTGCTGGCCGGGCTCAATGCCGCGCTGCAGGTGGCGGGCGAGGATCCCTGGTGCCCGGGCCGGGACGAGGCCTACCTGGGGGTGCTGGTGGACGACCTGATCACCCGCGGCACCACCGAGCCCTACCGCATGTTCACCTCCCGCGCCGAGTACCGCCTGCTGCTGCGCGAGGACAACGCCGACCTGCGCCTGACCGAGACCGGCCGCCGCCTGGGCCTGGTGGACGACACCCGCTGGGCCGCCTTCTGCGCCCGGCGCGAGGCCATCGAGCGGGAGACCGCCCGCCTGGAGTCCCTGGTCCTGCGCCCGGAGGCGGTGGGGGCGGCGGTGGCGGCGCTGCTGGGCGAGCCGCTGTCGCGCGAGGTCACGGCGCTGGAACTGCTGCGCCGTCCGGGGGTGGACTACGGCCGGCTCATGCAGGTGCCGGGGGTGGGGCCGGGCGTGGCCGACCCCGGCGTGGCCGGGCAGGTGGAGGTGCAGGCCCGCTATGCCGGCTACATCGAGCGCCAGCGCGCCGAGATCGCCCGCACCCGCCGCCACGACGACACGCCGCTGCCCGAGGACCTGGACTACGCCGCCGTGCCGGGCCTGTCGGCGGAGGTGCGCGAGAAGCTGTCGCGGGTGCGCCCGGCCACCGTGGGCCAGGCCGCGCGCATCCCCGGCGTGACCCCCGCCGCCGTCTCCCTCCTGCTGGTGCACCTCAAGCGCCGGGCGGCGCAGCCGCCAGGTGCGGCGGGCCGGCGCGCGCGCGCCTGAGGGCGGGGCGCGAGCCGGCCATGGCCACCGCCTCCGCGCTGGACCGCTGGCTCGCCGCCCACGGCCGCCGTGCCCAGCGCTGCCGGTTCGGCGACCTGGAGTACGCCCGCCTCAACGACGACGATCACGGTCGCCTGCGCGGCACCGTGATCCTGCCGTCCGGGCGCGAGGTGCCGGGATATCCGCGCATCGGCCGCATCCTGGCGCTGGAGGCCGGGCTGGCCGCCCACTTCGACGGGCCGGTGTGGGCGGAGGAGAAGGTCGACGGCTACAACGTGCGCATCGTGTGCGAGCAGGGGCGGCTGCTGGCGCTCACCCGCGGCGGCTTCGTGTGCCCGTTCACCAGCCACCGCCTGGAGGATCTGCTGCCGGCGGCGGTGTTCGAGGACCACCCGGACCTGGTGCTGTGCGCCGAGCTGGCCGGTCCGGAGAGCCCTTATCACCGCGGGCCGGTGCCCGGGGTGGAGCGCGACGTGGCCCTGTTCGTGTTCGACGTGCTGGGTCCCGACGGCCGCCTGTGGGACACCCCGGAAGTGGAGGCCCTGAGCCGGGCGTACGGCCTGCCGCGGGCGGCCTGCTTCGGCCGTTTCGGGCTGGACCAGGTGCAGGCGCTGCACGAGCTGGCGCAGCGGCTGGACGCCGAGGGCCGCGAGGGCCTGGTGTTCAAGCAGGCCGGCGCCCCGGGGCGGCGGGTCAAGTACGCCACCGCCGCCTCCAGCATCCATCAGATCGGGATCAAGTCCCCGGAGCTGCTGGAGCTGCCGGCGGACTTCTTCGTCGAGCGCATCCTGCGCCTGGCCCTGTTCGAGGACGAGCACGGCCGGCCCCTGCGGCGGCACGCCGCGGCCCTGGGCGAGGCCATGCTGGGCGGGCTGGAACAGGCCCTGGCCGATTTTCGCCGTTGCGGCCGCGTGGCCTTCACCTACCGCTGCCGGGTGCGGGCGCCGGCAGTGGCCGACGCGCTGCTGGCCCACCTGGAGCAGACCTCGGGCCACCAGGTGCGCATCCGGCGCGTGGGGCTGGAGCGCCAGGGAGACGAGTGGCTACTGACCTTCGAGCGGATCCCCAGCCACATCAACGGGCTGCTGCACGAGCTCCTGGGCGGGACCCTGGTCTTCGACTAGGGCGGCGAGGATGGCGCCGAAGTGCTCGGCACTGGCCCATTCCACCCCGATGCGATCGGCCCAGCGCCGCAGGCCCTGGTCGGCGGTGACCAGGGTGCCGTCCAGCTCC
>JALUTW010000029.1 GCA_027021685.1 Chromatiales bacterium
TGCGCCTGTTCACGGGTCACCTCCTCGAAGTAGCGGAATGAAATCCTCGATGCCGTTTCAGTCCCCTCTGGCCCCCGGGATCCGAAACGTCTCCAACGAGTTAACGGTATATGTCAGGTGCCCGGACGGGCTTTTGATCCACGTCAAGCCCGGGGCCGGCGTTCAAGGTTGAGCGAGACGCTGAGGGATTCACAAATTATTAGAAAATAATAACTTTATTAACTTCGATTCAATCGTCTTATGGATACATAAGAATCTTTGCTGGCCGGGGCCGGAATGAACGAAACGCAGGAAAGTCACGCAGGACCCCGCCGCTGGTGCGGCGGGAGCGGTGAACGGGTGGAAAACGGGGCCGGGGGCAGAACCGCGTCTCAGGCCCTGGAAGCGGAACAGGCCTCCTCCGGGCGCTGGCGGTACAGCTGCACGCCGATGCCGTCCTCGCGGCAGTGGGCCACCCGGGCCCAGCGCCGGTAGGTGCGCACCACGCGATCAAATTCGAGTGTGAACACCAGGGGCATGATGTCACCCGGCTGGGCACGGAGGCCCGGGGCATGCAAGAACACCCCGCCCGCGCTGAGATCGCCGGTTTCGCAGCGCACGGGCCGGGGGCCCGCCCCGTACAGATAGGCCGTGACCCTGGCACCGCGCCGGATTTCGCTTCTTCGCTCCATGGTCCGGGCTCAGCCCCGTTTACCCCGTTTGCCGGTGTGTGTTCCCATTATACCCATGCCCCGGCAACGGGCCGTGAGGAATTCACAGTTTCATCCCGCGCCGGTGCGTGAACCCCGTCCCGGGCCCGTGGTCCCAACCCGGTGACGGCAACCATTTTACGCGGAGAAACGCCATGCCCGGTGCCGATCCCTTGTTCAGGGTGCTCGAATACCTCGCGATCCTGTTCATCTTTTTCATCGGCCTTGTGGTGCTGGCCGTCATCGTCACCTTCGTGTTCGACGTGGTCCAGCGCAAGAATGCCATCTACCGCAACTACCCGGTCATCGGCCACTTCCGCACCCTGTTCACCAGCCTGGGCAAGTTCTTCCGCCAGTATTTCTTCGCCATGGATCGCGAAGAGCTGCCCTTCAACCGTGCTGAACGCAACTGGGTCTACCGCGCCGCCCGCAACGCCGCCACCACCACCGCCTTCGGCTCCACCCGCGACCTGCGGCCGCCCGGGACCATCCTGTTCGTCAACTGCCCGTTTCCCACCCTGGAGCGCGATGCCGCCCCGGTGGGCGAGATGGTGCTGGGACCGTACTGTGAACACCCCTACCGCACCCGCGCCCTGGTCCACATCTCCGGCATGAGCTACGGCGCCCTGTCGCGCCCGGCGGTGCTGGCCCTGTCCCGGGGCGCCGCCATGGCCGGCTGCTGGCACAACACCGGCGAGGGTGGACTGTCGCCTTACCATCTGGCCGGCGGCGCCCACCTGGTGTTCCAGATCGGCACCGCCAAGTACGGCGTGCGCGACGCCGAGGGCCGGCTGTCCGACGAGCGCCTGCGCCAGGTGGCGGCACACGGGCAGGTGAAGATGTTCGAACTCAAGCTGAGCCAGGGCGCCAAGCCGGGCAAGGGCGGCATCCTGCCGGCACGCAAGGTGACCCCGGAGATCGCAACCATCCGCGGCATCCCGGTGCACACCGACTCCATCAGCCCCAACCGCCATCCCGAGATCGACTCGGTGGACGACCTGCTGGACATGATCACACACATCCGCGAGGTCACCGGCAAGCCCACCGGCTTCAAGACCGTCATCGGCGCCCGGGCCTGGCTGGACGACCTGTGCCGCGCCATCCGCGCCCGCGGCCTGGAGTCGGCGCCCGACTTCATCACCGTGGACGGCGCCGAGGGCGGCAGCGGCGCGGCCCCCATGAGCCTCATGGACTACATGGGCCTGCCCATCGCCGAGGCCCTGCCCGTGGTGGTGGACAAGCTGGAGGAATACGGCCTGCGCCAGCGCATCCGCGTCATCGCCTCGGGCCGCCTCATCACCCCCGGCGGCGTGGCCTGGGCCCTGTGCACCGGCGCCGACTTCGTCACCACCGCGCGCGGCTTCATGTTCGCCCTGGGCTGCATCCAGGCCATGCAGTGCC
>JALUTW010000030.1 GCA_027021685.1 Chromatiales bacterium
GCCCTTTCCTTTGGGGGGCCGGGAACCCCGGGGCGTGACCGGCGTCCCACTTCGCGCGGGCGGCCCGGTGATTCCGGTGCCCGGCGGCCCCCGGCGCTGGCCAGCCTCCGGCGCCTTGGGTTAAGCTTCTAATTTGGTTTGGAAATTCCGGCAGGCCCGGGAGGGCCGGAGGAGAGCATGGGACGTTTGCGCCTTCCCGCCGCGGGGCGGGGTTTCACACTCATCGAGGTCATGGTGGTGGTGGTGATCCTGGGCATCCTGGCCGCGGTGGTGGTGCCCAGGATCATGAGCCGGCCCGACGAGGCCCGCATCACCAAGGCCCGGCAGGACATCCGCACCCTGGAGGCGGCACTGGACCTCTACAAGCTGGACAACTACACCTATCCTTCCACCGACCAGGGGCTGGAGGCCCTGGTGAAGAAGCCCACCGGCAGTCCCGAGCCCAAGAACTACAAGCCGGGCGGCTACATCCGCAAGCTGCCGCTGGATCCGTGGAAGAACCCCTACCAGTATCTCTACCCGGGGGTCCACGGCGAGGTGGACATCTTCTCGCTGGGTCCCGACCAGCAGCCCAGTGACGACGACATCGGCAACTGGAACATCGACTGAGCCGCGGCCGGGACCCGCGCCGGCCGGCCGGCGCGGGTTCACCCTCGTCGAGGTGCTGGCGGTGGTGGTCATCGTGGGCATCCTGGTTTCCCTCGCCGCGCTGTCGGTGAACGTGGGCGGGTCCGCACGCCTGGCCGAGGAGGAGGGCCGGCGCCTGCGGGCCCTGCTGGCCCTGGCCCGCGAGCAGGCCATCCTCGAGGCGGCGGAGCTGGCCCTGGTGGTGGAGGAGCACGGCTACCGCTTCGAGCGCCTGGACCCCGGGGGCAAGTGGAAACCGCTGGCCGATGACCGCGTGCTGCGGCCCCGCAGGGTGGACCCCGCACTGTCCCTGGAGCTCGTGCTGGAGGGCGAGGTCCAGCCGCCGGGCGGCGGGGACGAAGGGGTGCAACCGCCCCGGGTGCTGCTGCTGTCCAGCGGCGAGACCACGCCCTTCGAGCTGGTGCTGGGGGACGGCACCGTGCGCTGGCGCCTCGCCGGTGACGGCTTCGGGCGCCTGACGCTGGCCGGGCCGGACCCGGTGGCGGAGGGGACATGAAGCCCCGCGGCTTCACCCTGCTGGAGGTGCTGGTGGCCCTGGCGGTGCTGGCGGTGGGGCTGGCGGCCCTGGTCCAGGCGGGCGGGGCCGGGGCCCGCAACGCCGCCTACCTGAAGGAGAAGACCCTGGCCCACTGGGTGGCCATGAACAAGGCAGCGGAGTACCAGCTCGCCGGCCAGTGGCCCGGCGTGGGCCGGCGCTCGGGCGCCGTGGTCATGGCCGGGCGCGAGTGGCGCTGGCAGGTGGAGGTCAAGGCCACGCCCGATGGCGACGTGCGGCGGCTGGAAGTGAGCGTGTACCCGGACCGGGGCGAGGAGCCGCTGGTCCGGCGCATCGCCTTCGTGGGGCGGCCATGACGCGGGGCCGCGGCTTCACCCTCCTGGAGCTGCTGGTGGCGGTGGCGGTGTTCGCCGTCATGTCGGTGCTGGCCTACGCCGGGCTGGCCTCGGTGCTGGATGCACGCCGGCAGACCGACGCTGCCGCCGCCCGCCTGGGCGAGGTCCAGCTCGCCTTCACCGTGCTGCAGCGGGACCTGGAGCAGGCCCTCAACCGCAGCGTGCGGGCCGAGTACGGCGACCGCCTGCGGGCCTTCACCGCCGCCGCCGACGGCGACCCGCGCCTGGAGTTCACCCGCACCGGCCATGCCAATCCCCTGGCACGGCCGCGCAGCGTGCTGCTGCGGGTGGCCTACGGGGTGGAGGACGACGCCCTGTACCGGCTGCAGTGGCCGGTGCTGGACCGGGCCCAGGACACGCGGCCGCACAAGTTCACCGTGCTGGAGGGTGTCGAACGCCTGGAGGTGCGTTACCTGGACAGCGCCGGGCGCTGGCACGAGGTGTGGCCGCCCCTGCGCTCGGACACGGCGGTGGAGACCGGCCTGCCGCGGGCGGCGGAGGTGACCCTGGTGCTGGCCGACTGGGGCAAGGTGACACGGCTGTTCGTGCTGCCGAGGGAGAGCTGATGGGCGGGAGCGGCCGGCAGCGGGGCGTGGCCCTCATCACCGCGGTGCTGGTGGTGGCACTGGCGGCCGTGGCCGCCGCCGCCATGACCACGCGGCAGACGGTGGACGTGCGGCGCGCGGCCAACGTCATGGACGCCGACCAGGCCCAGCTCTATCTGCTGGGGGCCGAGGCGTGGGCGGCGCAGGTGCTGCGGCGGGACCTCAAGGACAACAAGACCGACAGTTTCGATGACGACTGGGCCGTGGTGCTGCCGGCGCAGACGGTGGAAGGGGGCGCGGTGAGCGGGGCCGTGACCGACCTGCAGGGGCGGTTCAATCTCAACAACCTGGTGCGGGGCAACAAGGTGGATGCCCTGGCCCTGGAGCGCTTCCGCCGCCTGCTCGCGGTGCTGGGCCTGGCGCCGGAGCTGGCCTCGGCGGTGGTGGACTGGCTGGACGAGAACGAGGAGCCGCTGGTGGACGGGGGTGCCGAGGACGGCCTGTACCTGGGCCTGCAGCCGCCCTACCGGGCCGGCAACGGCCCCATGTACAGCGCCAGCGAATTGCTGCAGGTGCATGGCGTCACCCCCGAGATCTATGCGAAGCTGGCACCCTACGTGTTCGCGGCCCGGCCGGTGACGGCCATCAACGTGAACACCGCGCCCGAGCCGGTGCTGCGGGCGCTGGCGGCGGACATCAGCGAGGAAGCGGTGAGGAAACTGGTGCAACGGCGCAAGGACAAGCCCTGGAACACCGTGGCCGAGTTCCTGCAGGAGGAGGCCCTGGCCGGCACCGGCATCCAGGCCGAGGGCCTGGCGGTGGCCAGCAGTCACTTCCTGCTCCAGGCCGAGGCCACCGTGGGCCGGCTCACGCGGCGGCTCAACGCGGTGCTGTACCGGCCGGCGGACGGCAAGGTGCGCACCGTCCTGCGCAGTTACGGAGCCTGGTGATGGCCCGGACCCTGTTCATCCGCCTGCATCCCTTCGAGCCCGGCGACCTGGCGGCGGCCGAGGCCACCTGGGTGCGCGTGGGGGACGAGGGGCCGCGGGGGCCGGGCCGCCGCGGGCCCGCCGCCGATCTGCCCCGGCCCCAGCCGGGGGAGCGGGTCCATGTCTGCGTGCCCGCCACCGACATCCTCATCACCGCGGTGCAGCTTCCCCGCGGCAACCGCCAGCGCCTGCTCAAGGCGGTGCCCTACGCGGTGGAGGAGCAGCTCATCGACGACGTGGACGAACTCCACTTCGCCCTGTCGCCGCGGGAGGAGGACGGCCGCTGGCGGGTGGCGGTGGTGGATCGCATCCGCATCTCGGACTGGCTGGAGGTGCTGGCCGGTGCCGGCATCCAGCCCCACCTCATGGTGCCCGAGGTCCTGGCCGTGCCGCGGGAGCCCGGCCAGTGGGCGGTGCTGGTGGACGGCGAGCGGGCGCTGGTGCGCACCGGCACCTTCGACGGCTTCGCCACCGAGCTGGGCAACCTGCCGGTGATGCTGGCCGGGGCCCTGGAGGAGAACGGGCCGCCGCCCGGCGGCATCCACCTGCACTTTCCGGGCGACGGCGAGACCTTCCGCAACATCCTGGCCCAGGCCCACCCCGACGTCTCCGTCACCAGCGCCGACTACGGCGGCGACGCCGCGGGCCTGCTGGCGGCGCACCTGGAGCCGGCCGCCAGCCTCAACCTGCTGCAGGGCGAGTATGCCCGCGAGCCCGGGTGGTCGGGGCAGCTGCGGCCCTGGCGCACCGCCGCGGTGCTGGCGGTGGCGTGGCTGGCGGCCCAGGTGGCGGTGGACGGATACCGCTACCTGCGCGCCGGGAACGAGGCCGCGCTGCTGCAGAAGCAGATGGAGACGCTCTACCGGCAGGCCTTTCCCGATGCCCGCCGGGTGGTCAATCCCCTGGCCCAGATGCGCAACCGGGTCAAGGAGCTGCGCCAGCGCACCGGCGGCGGCCGCACCAGCCTGCGCGAGATGCTGGCCCGGGCGGCACCTTCGCTGACCCGCAACCGCGGAGTCACCGTGCGCACCATCCGCTACCGCCAGGGTGAGCTGGACATCCAGGTGGAGGCCCGGGACCTGGCCAGCATCGACCGCCTCAAGCGCGACCTGGCCGGCATCGGCGAGTTCGAGGTGGAAAGCCGGTCCCAGACCCGCGGCAAGACGGTGGAAAGCCGCATCCGCATCAGGAGCCGGGCCACGTGAGCACGCTGGCGGACAGGCTGGCGCCGCTGCGCCAGCGTTACGAGGCCCTGGCGCCCCGGGAGCGGCGCCTGGTGCTGGCGGCCGCCGCGGCGCTGGCCCTGTTCCTGCCCTGGCAGCTGGTCTGGGTGCCGCTGCAGGA
>JALUTW010000031.1 GCA_027021685.1 Chromatiales bacterium
GGCCGTTGCCAGAGCCCCCGCGCTCGGCTAGAATCCGCGTTCCCCCGGGTCCCGGGGGCGTGCAACCGCGGGGCCGTGGCCCCGCCGACTCCTTGCTCCACCGCTGCGCGCGGGGGGCTGAACAACCGGAAGGAGCATCCATGCGACACTACGAGATCGTGTTTCTGGTCCACCCTGACCAGAGCGACCAGGTGCCGGGCATGGTGGAGCGCTACCGCGGCCTCATCGAGGGCGACGGGGGCACCATCCATCGCCTGGAGGACTGGGGCCGGCGCCAGCTCGCCTATCCCATCCAGAAGGTCCACAAGGCCCACTACGTGCTCATGAACATCGAGTGCAGCCAGAAGGCGCTCGCCGAGCTGGAGAGCGCGTTCCGTTTCAACGACGCCGTCATCCGCCACCTGGTGATCCGGCGCGACGAGGCCATCACCGAGCCCTCGCCGCTGGCCAAGAAGGAGGAGAAGAGCGAGGCGTCCGAACCCGAGACCGCGGCCCCGGCCGCTGCCGGCGAGACCGGCGGCGAGGCGGCGGCTCCGGCGGCGAGCTGAGGAGGACCCGGGTCATGTCACGATTCTTCCGCCGCAGAAAGTACTGCCGCTTCACCGCCGAGGGGGTGAAGGAGATCGACTACAAGGATCTCGCCACCCTCAAGAGCTACATCACGGAGACGGGCAAGATCGTCCCCAGCCGCATCACCGGCACCAAGGCCCGCTACCAGCGCCAGCTGGCCCGCGCCATCAAGCGCGCCCGCTACCTGGCCCTGTTGCCGTACACCGATCAGCACAAGTCCTGAGGGGGTCGGCCATGGAAGTGATTCTGCTGGAGAAGGTGGCCAACCTGGGGGACCTGGGCGACAAAGTGAACGTCCGCCCCGGCTATGGCCGCAACTATCTGATCCCCCAGGGCAAGGCAGTGCCGGCCACGGAGGAGAACATCAAGAAGTTCGAGGAGCGCCGCGCCGAGCTGGAGAAGGCCGCGGCCGAGGCCCTGGCCAGGGCCCGGCAGCGGGCCGAGGCCCTGGCCGCCCTGGGCGTGGTGGTGATCAAGTCCAGGGCCGGCGAGGAGGGCAAGCTGTTCGGCTCGGTCTCCACCGCCGACGTGGCCGATGCCCTCACCGCCGCCGGCGTGGAGGTGGCGCGCCGCGAGGTGGCCATGCCCGAGGGGCCCATCCGCCAGACCGGCGAGTACACCCTGGAGATCATCCTCCACAGCGACGTGAGCCAGGACGTCACCATCGTGGTGGAGGCGGAGTAACCGCTTCCCACCGCCGGAAGGGCCGCGGCATGGCCGCGGCCTTTTCGTTCGTGTTCAAAAAATGTTCATCCTGCGCGGTGCGGGCCGCTGTCCGTGACACGGAGGCGGCCGGTTCCCGCGCGATGGCCCCACGTTGCCCGCCGATGAGGCCGGTTTTGCGTGGCCCCGGTGATGGGGGTATGCTGTGCCCAGCCGGCCGCGGCCGGCCGTTTCGACGCCCGCCCAATTCTTCGGACCAGGACGACACACGTACATGCAGGAGCTGGCTCCGCCACCGGCATCCCAACTCGGCGACGAGGCGCGCCTGAAGCTGCCGCCGCAGTCGGTGGAGGCCGAGCAGGCGGTGCTGGGCGGGTTGCTCATCGAGGCCGAGGCCTGGGACCTGGTCTCGGACCTCGTGGGCGAGGAGGACTTCTACCGCCGCGATCACCGCCTCATCTTCCGCGCCGTGCGCGAGCTGGCCGAGCAGGGCGAGGCGGTGGACGCGGTGACCGTGTCCGAGCACCTGGCCAAGCAGGGGGACGCCGGCGGGGTCACCCTCGACTACCTGGCGGCGCTGGCCAAGAACACGCCCACCGCGGCCAACATCAAGGCCTACGCCGGCATCGTGCGCGAGCGCTCGGTGCTGCGCCAGCTCGCACGGGCGGCCCAGGAGATCGGCGAGGCCGCTTTCGCCCCCGAGGGGCGCAGCGTCACCGAGCTGCTGGACCTGGCCGAGCGCAAGGTGTTCGAGATCGCCGAGCAGGGCGGCCGGGCCGGCCGCTCCTACAGCGACATCCGCGAGCTGCTGGTGCGGGCGGTGGACCGCATCGACCAGCTGTTTCAGGCCGACAGCCCCTACACCGGCGTCCCCACCGGCTTCCACGACTTCGACGAGATGACCTCGGGCCTGCAGAAGTCGGATCTCATCATCATCGCCGGCCGGCCCTCCATGGGCAAGACCTCGTTCGCCATGAACATCGTGGAGCATGCCGCCATCAAGGGCGGGCTGCCGGTGGCGGTGTTCTCCATGGAGATGCCGGGCGAGCAGCTCGCCATGCGCATGATGTCGTCGCTGGGCCGCATCGACCAGCACAAGGTGCGCACCGGCAAGCTGGACGACGACGACTGGCCGCGGCTCACCTCGGCGGTGGACCTGCTCAACAACGCCCGCATCTTCATCGACGACACGCCGGGCCTGACGCCGGCGGAGCTGCGTGCCCGCGCCCGGCGCATCAAGCGCGAGCACGACCTGGGGCTCATTGTCGTCGACTACCTGCAGCTCATGCAGGTGCCGGGCAACCGCGAGAGCCGGGCCAACGAGATCTCGGAGATCTCGCGTTCGCTCAAGGGCCTGGCCAAGGAGCTGGAGGTGCCCGTGGTGGCCCTGTCCCAGCTCAACCGCTCGCTGGAGCAGCGGCCCAACAAGCGTCCGGTGATGTCGGACCTTCGTGAATCGGGCGCCATCGAGCAGGATGCAGACCTCATCGTGTTCATCTACCGCGACGAGGTCTACAACGAGGACAGCCCCGACAAGGGCACCGCCGAGATCATCATCGGCAAGCAGCGCAACGGGCCCATCGGCACCGTGCGCCTCACCTTCCTCGGCCGCTACACCCGGTTCGAGAACTACATCCACGAGCTGGCCGCGGACGAGGGGTATCCATGACCCGCCTGGCGCGGGTGCTCATCGATCCCGACGCCCTGCGACACAACCTGCAGCGGGCCCGCGCCGCCGCCCCGGGCCGGCGGCTGCTGGCCGTGGTCAAGGCCGGCGGCTACGGCCACGGCATGGTGGCGGCCGCCCGGGCCCTGGCTGGGGCCGACGGCTTCGGCGTGGCCACGGTGGGCGAGGGCCTGGCCCTGCGCGAGGCCGGCCTCTCGGCCCCGGTGCTGGTGCTGGAGGGACCGGCCGGGCCGGCCGAGGTGGAGGCCGCCGCCGCCGCCGGCCTGGCCGTGGTCCTGCACCACGAGGCGCAGCTCCGGTGGCTGGAGGAGGCCCGGCCCCCGCGGCCGGTGCCGGTGTGGGTCAAGCTGGACACCGGCATGCACCGCCTGGGCTTCGACCCGGCCATGGCGCCGGCACTGGCGCAGCGGCTCGCGGCGTGCGCGGCGGCGGCCCCGCCGCCGGCGTGGATGACCCACTTCGCCAATGCCGACGACCGCGACGATCCCCTCACGACTGAGCAGATCCGGCGCTTTGCCGCGGCCGTGGACGGGCTGCCCGGCGCCCGCTCCCTGGCCAACTCGGCGGGCGTGCTGGGCTGGCCCGGGTCCCACGGTGACTGGGTGCGCCCCGGCATCATGCTCTACGGCGCCTCGCCCTTTGCCGGTGCCACCGGGCCGGAGCTGGAGCTGCGCCCGGCCATGACCTT
The DNA here is from genome assembly GCA_027021685.1 of Chromatiales bacterium. Classification (GTDB taxonomy): domain Bacteria; phylum Pseudomonadota; class Gammaproteobacteria; order CAMYNG01; family CAMYNG01; genus JALUTW01. The sequence continues at coordinate 3,609 of JALUTW010000031.1, forward strand.
CACCTCGCGCCTCATCGCCGTGCACCGGCGCCGGCGCGGTGAGGCGCTGGGCTACGGCGGCGAATACGTGTGCCCCGAGGACATGCCGGTGGGCGTGGTGGCGGCCGGCTACGGCGACGGTTATCCGCGCCACGCCGCCGCCGGCACCCCGGTGCTGGTGGGTGGGCGCCGCGTGTCCCTCGTCGGCCGGGTGTCCATGGACATGATCACCGTGGACCTGCGCGCCCACCCGGAGGCCCGGGTGGGCGATCCCGTGGTGCTGTGGGGCGAAGGCCTGCCGGTGGAGGAGGTGGCGCGCCACGCCGGCACCATCGCCTACGAGCTGCTGTGTCATGCGGGTGCCCGGCCCGCTTCGCGGGAGGTGCTGGGGCCTGAATGCACCTGAACGTTGCATAAATTCCCTCCCCCCGGGACGAAGGGGTCAAGGGGAGGGTTGCACGAGTAGGAAAAAAAACCGTGTTCCGATCCCCTCACCCTGTCCCTCTCCCGGCAGGAGAGGGGACCGTCTTTTCGCCTGTCGCGGAGGCCCGGCGCCGCGGTCGGTTTTTCCGTCCCCCTCTCCCCCGCATCGCGGGGGAGAGGGCTGGGGTGAGGGGGTGTGCATCGGGCCGGCATCCACCGCCATCCGCCAGCCCCCGGCCCCCAGCGGTCAGCACCCAGCCCCCAGCACCCAGCACCCAGCGGCCAGCACCCAGCACCCAGCCCCCAGCACCCGTTAAGGTAATATACCTGCGCGGAATCGATGCCGCGGAGGCGGGCAACCAGCACAGGAGGAGAACCCCATGCATGTGACCCTGGTGCACG
>JALUTW010000032.1 GCA_027021685.1 Chromatiales bacterium
TGGCGCGGATCGTGGCCCGGGCGCGGCGGGTGCTGCTCGAGGCCCGTGCCGGGCGGCGCCTGCCCCGGGACGGCAAGCGGCTGGCGGCCTGGAACGGCCTGGCCCTGTCGGCCCTGGCCGCGGGGGCGCGGCGGCCCGGCGGGGAGCGTTACGCCCGCGCCGCCGACGTGCTGGCCCGCTGGCTCGCCACCCGCCTGTGGGACGGCCGGGTGCTGGCCCGCGCCCGCGGCCCGGCCGGGCCCGTGGGGCGCGCCGGGCTGGAGGACTACGCCCTGGTGGCCCGCGGCCTGCTGGCCCACGGCGGTAAGCAGTGGCGCGCGGCGGCGGCGGACATCATCGAGGCGGCCTGGCGGCGGTTTCACGGGCCCGACGGCTTCCGCCTCGACGACGGTGCCCTGCTGCGCTACGGCACGGCCCAGACCCTGGTGCCCGACGGCCCCATGCCCTCGCCGGCCGCCGCGCTCATGGGGGCCAGTCTGGAGCTGGCCCGGCACCGCGGTGATGCCGCCCTGGCCCGGCGCACCCGGGCCGCGCTCAACGTGGGGCTCGGCGAGCTGGAGCGCGACACCTTCTGGCACGCCAGCTACGTGCCGGTGTTCGCGGCCGCCGTGAAGGCCCCGTGAGGACCACGGCGGGGGGAAGGACGGCCGTGGCGACCGCCTGCTTCGCGCCGGCACCCGCGTCACCGGCACCGGATTCGTGCACGGTGCCCGGCGGCCCGGAGCGGTGACTCAGTCGCGGGCGGCTTCCAGCCGCTCGAAGGCGAACTGGGCGAACGAGCCCGTGGCCAGCAGCAGGCGGGTGAGGCGCACGTGGAACAGGCGCCGCTCGGTGCCCACCGCCAGCACCGAGCCCACGTCGAACACCCCCGCCGGGGTGATGAGGCTGCGCTGCTGGGAGACCGATTCCTGCCGCGGAATCAGCATGGCGCGGAAGTGGCCGGCACCCTCGCCCGGACCCTGCAGGGCCCGCACGCCCACCGGCACCGCCGTGCGGGCCAGGTGCATGATGCCCATGCGTGCCGGGTGGCCCGGCGGGGCCTTGAGCCAGCGCACCACGCCCAGGTGCCAGCGCTCGGTGCGCCGTGCGGTGAAGCGGTAGCCCACCAGGTCGCCCACCCTGGCCGGCGCCACTTCCCCCGCGCCGGGGTCGGCCTCCACCGCCATGCCGCGGGGCGAGACGTCCCGCCGCACCATGGGGTGGACCGTGTAGCGGGTGAACATCTGGCGGCGGTCGTTGGTGAGCGCGTTGCGGTAGGCCAGGGTGAAGGCGTCCGGCGACAGGCGCCGGGCCTGGCCGTTGGCGGTGGTGAGCTTGAGCTCGTTCATGGCCGGGGTGAACGGCGCCTTGCGCGCGGTGAGGTAATGGCAGGCCTCGAGCCCCGTGACCAGCTTCAGGCGCGCGCCGTCGGGCCGGCGCTCCATGCGCCGGGCCCGGGTCTCGTCCCAGGTGGCCGCCAGGCGCAGCAGCATGTCGCGCTGCTGGCGCAGCTGCAGGTTGCCTTCCAGGTTGGCGGGGTTGAGGTGCGGGCGCAGCAGCAGCTCCAGCTGCCGGCGCACGCCGCTGATGTCGATGATGCGCCCGTCGCGGGGCCGGGCCGGGCGGGAGTCGTCGTGAAAACGGGGCGGGCGGGTGTCGGCCAGGTCCAGCACATAGTCGCGCACGATGGGCCCGGGCGGCGCCGGCATGAACTCCAGCTCCGCGGCCCAGGCGCCGGCCAGCAGAAACACCTGCCAGGCCTCGTGCTGCATGAGGTTGTAGGGCTCGGCCAGCGCCAGCAGCACCACCTGGCGGAAGACCCGGTCCACGGTGGGCGGCAGCGCCGCGGCCTGACCGTGGTAGTTGTCGTCCACCGGCCGGTCGTGGATGCCGCTGTCCTCGGCGTAGCGGTAGAGTTCCTTGAGTTCGCGCCAGGTGCCCACCGGTTCCGGCTGGTAGAGCACGTAGGCGAACACCAGGCGCAGGGCCAGGAACTTGGCCGCGAAGTAGACGGCCTCGGCCAGCTCGGGCGTGCGGCTGGCGCGCACCTCGTCCCACAGGGTGTACTCGTTGACGATGAGTTTGTAGCCCACCGCCAGCTCCTCCAGCAGCCGCTGCAGCAGGTCGGCGCGGGCCTCGGTGTGGGGATCGGGCGGCAGGCTGGCCGCCAGCAGGCCGTCGCCCAGCAGCACGATGACCCGGTGGGCCACCGGCAGCAGGGTGGCCAGCAGCTTCAGCCGCTCGGCCGCGCCGTAGTGGCCGTGGTTGAGCTCGTGGAGCTGGCGCAGCAGGCGGCGCCCGGCCTCGTGGGGATCGGCCAGGGGCAGCTCTTCGGCCCAGCGTTCCAGCTTGCGCGGGCGGAAGTGGACGCGCGGCCGGCGTTCGGCCCGGGGACCGGGCACGTTGAGGACGGGCGGCTGCATGAAAACACTGCACCGGTGGCGGGATTCGACCCGACCCCATCCATGTTACGGATCGGTTGGTGGTCAAGAAATAGCCCATTTGGATCTGCCATATCAATGAATTCTAATATAGGCTCAAGGGAGCCCCGGGTTGGACAGCCGCCGCGGAGCGAACTTTAATAGAACCTATCTCAGAATTCCCCACGGCCGCGCGCCTGGCGATTTTCGGTGGGAGCTGACGGGCATGGCGGCACGAAAAGGCAATCCCGGCATTTTGGCCGCGGAGGGCGGTGGGGGTGAAAATCGCCGGCGCCCCAGGGGGGTTGCGAGCCACGGCCACGCCGGCGGCGTTGCGCCGCTGGCCCGTACAGCGAGTACTGTGCTGCGCGGCGCGCCTGGCCGGCGCGGCCGTGGACTCACAACGCGACACGCGCGGAACTCTGAGATAGGTTCTAGGCTGGCAAGCGGCGGGAATCCGGGGCAGATTCCGGTTCATGTTCGGGGCCGGGCTGCCGATGAGAACACAGTGGCATTGGAGCTGCGGGGCCCGGTCATGAACCGGCACGGGCGGAACCCTCGTCGCGGGGTAACAACAACAACAGGAGAACACGCAATGCAGGATGTAACACCGAGACTGGGCCGGGTGCTCGCCGGCCTGCTGATGCTCGTCCTGGCAACGGCGGCCACGGCACAGGATCTCATCTTCACCGCGCCGCCGCGGGAGCCAACGGAAGCGGGCAAGAAGCTGTATACCCCGCTGGTACAGCACCTGTCCCAGCTCCTGGGACGGCCGGTGAGATACGAGCATCCGCGCAACTGGCTCAACTACCAGCGTGACATGCGCAACGACAAGTACGACATCGTCTTCGATGGTCCCCACTTTGCATCCTGGCGCATCGCCCACCTGGGGCACCAGGTGGTGGCGAAGCTGCCGGGCACGCTGGAGTTCTATCTGCTGACCCATGCCGGCAACAACCTGATCAACTCGCCGGACGATCTCGTCGGCAAGAAGATCTGCGGCATCTCGCCGCCCAACCTCTCGACCCTGAGCGTGCTCGCCTATTACCAAAACCCCGTGCGCCAGCCCGTGATCAAGGGCATCCGCGGCGGCATGGGCAAGGTGTACAAGACCTTCATGGGCAAGGGGGGGTGCGATGCCCTCGTGCTGCGCACCACCTTTTTCAAGAAGAAGCTCAACGACGAACAGCGCAGGCAACTCAAGATCATTTATCATACGCCACCCCTGCCCAACCAGGTCATCACGGTGAGCAAGCGCCTGTCGCCGGTGGACCGGGCCAAGATGGTGAAATCGCTCACCGAGGGCCCCGGCAAGGTGGCGGCGGCTGGCATCGTGCGGCGCTTCGGCGGCAAGAAGGCCAAGTCGTTCATCCCGGCGCAACAGCAGGAATACCTGGGCCACAACGAGCTGCTCGAGGGTGTCATCTTCGGCTGGTGAGGCCGGGTCCGTCGCGGTTCCCGGGGCGCTCTCCGGGGCGGATCGTGGCGGCCGGCCTCGCGGCGGGGGGCTGCCTTGTGTCGCGCCCGGCTCCCGCGATGCCGGGACCCATCGTCCTGGAAGCCGCCCGCGGCCGCTGGCCGCGCCGGCGGGCCCCGGCTCAAAACCGCACGCTGATCCCCACCCCCACCTCCCGCTGCACGAAACCCGTGCCGCGCACTTCCACCAGGCAGCCGTCGGGACCGCACAGGATGGCGGCGCCCGAATCGAGGAGGGCGGCCAGGGCCCGGGCCTCCAGGCGCAGGCCCAGGTGCCGGCCCGGGAACCACTTGATGCCGCCGCCCAGGCTCAGCGAGGGCCGGGTGGTGGCGTTCACGCCGGCCAGACCGGGGCGCAGGTGCACCAGCCCGACGCCGGCGCCGAGGAAGGGCCGCCACGCACCAAGGTCCCACTGCTGCACTCCGCGCACGTGCAGGGTCTCGATGGTCAGGCGGGTGATCACCGGCGGCGGCGAGAGGGCGGTGTCGCGCAGGGACGTGGGCTGGCGGCTGTAGGCGATCTC
>JALUTW010000033.1 GCA_027021685.1 Chromatiales bacterium
CCGCCGGGCTGCCAGGACAAGCCAGATGATAAAGAAAAACCTGTTCCGAATCGAGTTGACGGGCCTCGTGCTTTCCACTGCGATGCTGGCGCTCGGCGGCTGTGCCGGTACCCCGGAGGAGGCCCCCCCGCCCCGCCCCGGGCCCGTGGCGGTTCCGGCGCTTGTGCCCGAGCCCGAAACCTACACCGTGGAGGCGGAGCCGGCGCCCGCGCCCTCGCCCTCGCCCTCGCCCATGCGGCCCGACGTGCCCGACCGCTACGTGGTGAAGAAGGGCGACACCCTGTGGGACATCGCCGCCCGCTTCCTCAAGGACCCGTGGCGCTGGCCCGAGGTCTGGCACATCAACCCCGAGATCCGCAACCCCCACCTCATCTATCCCGGCGATGTCATCGTGCTCTACGAGGTGGACGGCAAGCCCTATCTCACCCTCGAGGGCGCGGCCCAGGTGCCCCCGCCGGCCCCGGCCCCCAGCCTGCCGGTGGTGAAGCTGGAGCCCCGGGTCCGCTACGAGCCCATCGAGCGGGCCATCGAGACCATTCCCCGCAGCGCCATCGCGCCCTTCCTCACCCGCCCGGTGGTGGTGCCGGAGCGCGAGCTGGAGCTGGCGCCCTACGTGGTCTCCAGCCAGGAGGACCACCTGGTGAGCGGCACCGGGGCCCGCCTCTACGCCCGCGGCAAGTTCAAGAGCGGCGTCGGCACCTACTACGTGGTGCGCATCGGCGACGTGCTGCGCGACCCGGAGACCGGCGACATCCTGGGCCGCACCGTGCTCTACCTGGCCACCGCCAACCTGCTCTCGCCCGGGGATCCCACCACCCTCAAGGTGACCAAGGCGGAGAAGGAGATCATCGTCGGCGACCGCCTGCTGCCGGCCCCGGAGGAGGACCTGACCTTCAATTTCTTCCCGCGGCCGCCCGAGAAACCGGTGGACGGGCGCATCGTCTCGGTGCTCAACGGCGTGGTGATGATCGGCCAGTACAACGTGGTGGTGCTCAACCGGGGAGCCAGGGACGGGCTGGCGCCGGGCCACGTGCTGGCGGTGTACCGCGGCGGCCAGCGGGCCCGCGACATCTTCACCGGGGACTTCTACATCACGCCCGACGAGCGCGGCGGCCTGGCCATGGTGTTCAAGACCTACGACGACCTCAGTTTCGCCATCATCATGGAGGCCTACCGCGCCCTGCGCGTGGCCGACCTGGTGCGCAATCCCTGACGGCCGGCTATACTTCCGGGCACCCGCCGCCACCCGCGGCGGGGCCCGGAGGTGTTCATGGACGAACCGCCCGCCTGCCTGACATCCTGGCTCGCCCTCAACCGCCTGCCCGGCGTGGGCCCGGTGGGGGTGCGCGAGCTGCTCCGGCGCTTCGGGACCCCGCAGGCGCTGTTCACCGCCGGCCCCCGGGCCTGGTCCGGCCTGCCGCCGGCCGCCCGCGCCGCCCTGGCCGCGGGCCCCGACGTTCTCGCCGCGCCCGACCTGGCCTGGCTGGAAGGCCGGCCCGGGCGCTGGGTGCTCACCCTGGCCGATGCCGGCTACCCGCCCCTGCTGCGCCAGATCCCGGACCCGCCGCCGGTGCTGTTCGGCACCGGTGATGCGGCAGCCGTGGCGCGCCGGCCCCAGGTGGCCATCGTCGGCAGCCGCCGGCCCACCCCGGCGGCCGGGGCCCTGGCCCACGCCATCGCCGGCGAGCTGGCCGCCGCCGGGGTGGTGGTGACCAGCGGGCTGGCGGCAGGCATCGACGGCGCCGCCCACCGCGGGGCCCTGGACGCCGGCGGCACCACGGTGGCGGTGGCCGGCACCGGCCCGGACCGGGTCTATCCCGCCCGCCACCGGGGCCTGGCCCGGCGCCTGGTGGAGGGCGGCGGGGCGCTGGTGACGGAGTTCCCGCCGGGCACCCCGCCGCGTCCCGGCCACTTTCCCCGCCGCAACCGCATCATCAGCGGCCTGGCACAGGGGGTGCTGGTGGTGGAGGCGGCCGCGCGCAGCGGGTCCCTCATCACCGCCCGCCTGGCGGCGGAGCAGGGCCGCGACGTCATGGCGGTGCCCGGGTTTCCCGCCAACCCCGGTGCCCGCGGGACCAACGCCCTGCTGCGGGACGGCGCCCGGCTGGTGGAATCGGCCGCCGACGTGCTGGAGGAACTGGGGCTGGATTCCGGCGTCAGAGCCTGCGCGATGGACGCGCCGGAGACCCCGGCACTGGACCCGGAGCGGCGCGCGGTACTGGAAAGCACCGGTTTCGAGCCCACCGCGGTGGATACCGTGGCGGCCCGCTGCGGATTGACGCCGGAGACGGTTTCCTCCATCCTGTTGCTACTGGAGCTGGAAGGCCTGGTCCAGGCCGCCCCGGGCGGGGGCTGGTGCCGGGCCGGTTGAGAGGACCGGAAATGAAAGAAAACGTGCTCGACGTACTCATGTATCTCTTCGAGAACTACATGAACGACGAGATCGCATTCGATGCCGACGAGGAGACCCTGCGCGTCGAGCTGCAGGAAGCGGGTTTCCGCAACACCGAGATCAGCAAGGCCTTCGACTGGCTCGAGGGCCTGGCGCGGCAGCAGCAGAGCCACGCGGGGGCGGCCCCGCGCGGGACCAACGCCCTGCGCGTCTATACCGAGCAGGAGGCCGAGAAGCTGGACACCGACTGCCGCGGCTTCATCCTGTTCCTGGAGCAGACCGGGGTGCTGGACCCGGTGACCCGCGAGCTGGTCATCGACCGGGTCATGGCCCTGGAGGCCGACGAGATCGACCTGGACCAGCTCAAGTGGGTGGTGCTCATGGTCCTGTTCAACCACCCCGGCTCGGAGGCGGCCTATGCCTGGATGGAGGACCTGGTGTTCGACGAGGCCACCGGCAGCCTCCATTGAGGCCGTTTCCGCCCCGGTTCCGGCGAATGCCCGCGGCCCAGCGGGCATTTGTCGTTAACAGGGAGGTGAAAACCGGGACCGCGACGGCCGCCCCGCACCGCCCGAAACGCAGACAGAATCCATGGCCAAGCATCTAGTCATCGTGGAATCGCCGGCCAAGGCGAAAACCATCAAGAAGTACCTGGGCAAGGACTACGAGGTCCTGGCCTCGTACGGTCACGTGCGCGATCTGCGGCCGAAGGAAGGGGCGGTGGATCCCGAGCACGATTTCGCCATGACCTACGAGGTCATCGAGAAGAACAAGAAACACGTGGATGCCATCGCCAGGGCGCTGAAGAAGGCCGATGTCCTGCTGCTGGCCACGGACCCGGACCGCGAGGGCGAGGCCATCGCCTGGCACCTGTACGAGATCCTCAAGGAGCGCGGCCTGCTCAAGAACAAGAAGGTCGGAAGGGTGGTGTTCCACGAGATCACCAAGCGCGCCATCCAGGAGGCGGTGGAGCACCCGCGCGAGCTGTCCACCGAGCTGGTCAACGCCCAGCAGGCCCGGCGCGCGCTGGACTACCTGGTGGGGTTCAACCTCTCGCCCCTGCTGTGGAAGAAGATCCGCCGCGGCCTGTCCGCGGGCCGGGTGCAGAGTCCGGCCCTGCGCCTCATCGTCGAGCGGGAACAGGAGATCGAGGCCTTCAAGCCGCGCGAATACTGGACCATCGACGCCGATGTGGAGAAGGACAAGCAGCCCTTCAGTGCACGGCTCATCGTGCTCGATGGCAAGAAGCTGACCCAGTTCTCCATCAACAACGAAAAAAAGGCGCGCGAGGCCGAGCGCAAGATCGCCACGGCTGCCCAGGGCAGGCTGCACGTGGCCAAGGTGCAGAAGAAGCAGCGCAAGCGCAATCCCGCCGCGCCCTTCACCACCTCCACCCTGCAGCAGGAGGCCTCGCGCAAGCTGGGCTTCTCGGCCAGCCGCACCATGCGCGTGGCCCAGCAGCTCTACGAGGGCGTGGACATCGGCGGCGAGACCGTGGGCCTCATCACCTACATGCGCACGGACTCCGTCAACCTGGCCAACGAGGCCCTGGACGAGATCCGGCGCTACATCGCCGAGACCTTCGGCAAGGACAAGCTGCCGGACAAGCCGCGCACCTACAAGACCAAGGCGCGCAATGCCCAGGAGGCGCACGAGGCCATCCGCCCCACCTCGGTGTTCCGCACGCCGGCCGAGATCAAGGCGCATCTCAACAAGGACCAGTACCGGCTCTATGATCTGATCTGGAAGCGCACCATCGCCTGCCAGATGATCCATGCCACCCTGGACACGGTGGCCGCCGACCTGACCGCCGGCGACAAGCACGTCTTCCGCGCCAACGGCTCCACCATCGTCGACCCCGGCTTCATGGCCGTGTACCAGGAGAGCGCCGACGAGACCAGGAAGGCCGCCGAGGACGAGGAACAGCGCATGCTGCCCCCGCTGAAGGAAGGCGAGAACGTGGATCTGATCCGCATCCGGCCCGA
>JALUTW010000034.1 GCA_027021685.1 Chromatiales bacterium
TGAGGGCGGCATTATACCCGGCGGCGCGCCGCCGCGCGCCCTTGACAGCCGGGCCGGACGGAGGTGGTAGCCGAGGTCGGACTCGAACCGACACGCCCGAAGGCACGGCATTTTGAGTGCCGCGTGTCTACCAGTTCCACCACTCGGCCGCGGGCAGGGCGCCATTATAGCAGGCCGTGCCGGGTCGGCCCGCTGCCCGGGCCCGCGGCGGTCTGGTACCCTGTGCGCCCCATGCGCCGCCAGGACTTCCATTACGAGCTGCCGCCGGAGCTCATCGCCCAGCATCCGCCGGCCGAGCGCAGTGCCAGCCGCCTCATGGTGCTGGACCGCGCCGGCGGCCGGGTGTCGCACCGGGGTGTCCGCGACCTGCCGGACCTGCTCGCCCCCGGCGACCTGCTGGTGTTCAATGACACCCGGGTCATCCCGGCGCGCCTGCTGGGGCGCAAGGAGACCGGCGGCCGGGTGGAGGTGCTGGTGGAGCGGCTGCGCGGCGGGCGCGAGGTCCTGGCCCAGGTGCGGGCCAGCAAGGGCCCGCGGCCCGGCACCCGGCTGCTGCTGGAGGGCGGTGCCGCGGCCCGGGTGACGGGGCGGGAAGAGGACTTTTTCGTTCTGGCCTTCGAAGGCGACGAGCCGGTGGCGGCCCTGCTGGAGCGCATCGGCCACGTGCCGCTGCCGCCCTACATCACCCGGCCCGATGCCGGGGTGGACCGCGAGCGCTACCAGACCGTCTATGCCCGCCGCCCCGGGGCGGTGGCCGCCCCCACCGCCGGGCTGCACTTCGACGAGCCGCTGCTGGCGGCATTGCGCGCCCGGGGTCTGGCCCTGGGCTGGGTGACCCTGCACGTGGGGGCCGGCACCTTCCAGCCGGTGCGGGTGGATGATATCCGCGAGCACCGCATGCACCGGGAATGGATCGAGGTGGGCGAGGCCGTCTGCCGCCAGGTGGCCGAGACCCGCGCCCGCGGCGGGCGGGTGGTGGCGGTGGGGACCACCTCGGTGCGCTGCCTGGAGACCGCCGCCGGGGAGGACGGCGTCCTGCGCCCCTTCACCGGCGAGACCGATATCTTTATATATCCGGGTTACCGGTTCCGGGTGGTGGATGCCCTGGTGACCAACTTCCACCTGCCCGAGTCCACCCTGCTCATGCTGGTGTGCGCCTTCGCCGGCACCGAGGCGGTGCTGGCCGCCTACCGGGAGGCGGTGGCCCGGCGTTACCGGTTCTTCAGCTACGGGGATGCCATGCTGATCCTGTAGGGGCTGGCGGCTGGGGGCGGGCGGCTGGGGTCGTGGAGCGGGAACAGCCCCGGACCACGCAAGTCGTGCGGCGGCTGCTATCATTGCCGGCACCCAGCACCCAGCACCCAGCACCCAGCTCCTGGTCCCTGGTACCCCCATGAAATTCGAACTTCTCCACACCGACGGTTCCGCGAGATGCGGGCGGCTGGTGTTCGACCGCGGGGTGGTGGAGACGCCGGCCTTCATGCCGGTGGGCACCTACGGTGCGGTCAAGGCGGTCACGCCGGAGGAGGTGCGCGAGACCGGGGCCCGGATCGTCCTGGGCAATACCTTTCATCTCATGCTGCGGCCGGGCACCGAGGTCATCGCCGGCCACGGCGGGCTGCACGGCTTCATGCACTGGGACGGGCCCATCCTCACCGATTCGGGCGGGTTCCAGGTCTGGAGCCTGGCCCGGCCGCGGCCGGGCAGGAACGGCAACGGCGCCCGCGCCCGCCTCAGCGAGGCCGGCGTGACGTTCCGTTCCCCGGTGGACGGGGCCGAGATCTTCCTCGGTCCGGAGGAGTCCATGGCGGTGCAGCGGGCGCTGGGTGCCGACGTGGTCATGATCTTCGACGAGTGCACCCCCTATCCGGCCACCGAGGCCGAGGCCCGGGCCTCCATGGAGCTGTCCCTGCGCTGGGCCGCGCGCAGCCGGGCCGCCCACGGCGACAACCCCGCGGCACTGTTCGGCATCGTCCAGGGCGGCATGTACCACCACCTGCGCGAGGCCTCGCTGGCGGGGCTGGTGGAGCTGGGCTTCGACGGCTATGCCGTGGGCGGGCTGTCGGTGGGCGAGCCGCGCGAGGAGATGCTGGCGGTGCTGGAGGCCCTGGCGCCGAAGATGCCCGCGGACCGGCCCCGCTATCTCATGGGGGTGGGCACGCCGGAGGACCTGGTGGATGCGGTCTGCCGCGGCATGGACATGTTCGACTGCGTGCTGCCCACGCGCAACGCCCGCAACGGGCACCTGTTCACCCGCCACGGCGTGATCCGCATCCGCAACGCCCGTTACGAACGCGACACGCGGCCGCTGGACGAGGCCTGCACCTGTTACACCTGCCGCAACTACTCCCGCAGCTACCTGCGCCACCTGGACCGCACCGGCGAGATCCTGGGGGCACGGCTCAACACCCTGCACAACCTGCACTACTACCAGGAACTCATGGCCGGGCTGCGCGAGGCCATCGCCGCCGGCCGGCTGGCGGACTTCGTGCGCGAGTTCCGGGCACTGCGCAGCGGGGGGGCGGCTGTGTCATAATAGCGCCCGCGCCGGGCCCGGCCCGGGCGATCCAACGACACGAGACAACAGGGACAACCAGCATGAGCCTGTTCATTTCCGACGCCTGGGCCGAGGGCGCCCCGGCCGCCGGCCAGGGGGATCCCCTCCAGGGCATCCTGTTCCTGGTGGGCATGATCGCCATTTTCTACTTCCTCCTCATCCGCCCCCAGCAGAAGCGGGCCAAGGAGCACCGCCAGATGGTGGAGGCCCTGGCCAAGGGCGACGAGATCGTCACCTCGGGCGGCCTGCTGGGCCGCATCACCGAGGTGGGCAGCCAGTACATCACGGTGGAGCTGGGCGAGGGCCTGACGGTCCGGATGGAGAAGCAGTCCGTGGCCCGCGTGCTGCCCAAGGGCTCGCTCAAGGCCGCGGAGAAGGAATAGGCCCGCGCCGCCGGGTGACCGCGGGGCCCCTCGCATGAACCGCTATCCCTTCTGGAAATACCTGCTGATCCTCGCCGTGCTCGTGGTGGGCGTGATCTACGCCCTGCCCAACGTGTACGGCACGGACCCGGCGGTGCAGATCTCGCCCACCGGCCGGGCCGAAATCACGGAGTCCCTGGCCGGCCAGGTGAAGTCGCTGGTGGAGGGCAGGGGCATCCCGGTCAAGGCGGTGGAGCGCCTGCCCGACGGCCTGCTGCTGCGCTTCGAGGGCGTGGAAGACCAGCTCAAGGCGGCGCAGGTGATCCAGGCCGGACTGGGGGGAGACTACGTCGCGGCGGTCAACCTGGCCCCGGCCACGCCGGCTTGGCTGGAGGCCCTGGGGGCCCGGCCCATGTACCTGGGCCTGGACCTGCGCGGCGGGCTCCATTTCCTGCTCGAGGTGGACACCGACTCGGTGGTGGAGCAGGCCCTGGAGGGCCTTGCCGGCGAAGTGCGCGACCGCCTGCGCAAGAAGAAGATCCGGTATCTCGCCGTGCGCCAGAAGAAGGCCGGCCTGGTGATCCGCTTCCGCGACGCCGCCACCCGGGACAAGGCCATGAGCGCGCTGCGGCGCATCCAGGAGCTGTCGCTGGCCGAGGACGAGGACGATCGCGGCCCGGTCATCCGCGCCGCCATCACGCCGCAGCACCTCAAGGAGATCAGGAAGCTCGCCATCCAGCAGAACGTGGCCACCCTGCGCAACCGCGCCAACGAGCTGGGGGTGGCCGAGCCGGTGATCCAGCAGCAGGGGGAGAACCGCATCGTGGTGCAGCTCCCGGGCATCCAGGATTCGGCCCAGGCCAAGCGCATCCTCGGCGCCACCGCCACCCTGGAGTTCCGCCTGGTGGACATGGAGCACGACGCGCGCGAGGCGGCCGATACCGGCCGCGTGCCGCCGGGGGCCCGCCTCTACTACGAGAAGGACGGCACCCCCGTCCTGCTCAAGCGCCGGGTCATCACCACCGGCAAGCACATCACCCACGCCACCTCCGGCTTCGACAGCCAGTCGGGCACCCCGGCGGTGTTCATCAACCTGGACGGTCCCGGCGGCGACGCCATGGCCCGCACCACCAAGAAGAACCTCAAGAAGCTCATGGCGGTGGTGTTCATCGAGTACAAGCCGGTGACACGGGAGGTCAATGGCGAAATCAGGACCGTGCTGGAGAAAAAGGAGACGGTCATCAACGTGGCCACCATCCAGGGTGTGTTCTCCAAGCGCTTCCAGATCACGGGCCTGGACAGCCCGCGCGAGGCCCACGATCTGGCGCTGCTGCTGCGCGCCGGTGCGCTGGCGGCGCCCATCCGCTTCGTCGAGGAGCGCACCATCGGTCCCAGCCTGGGCAAAGAGAACATCGCCCAGGGCACCAAGTCGGTGATGGTGGGC
>JALUTW010000035.1 GCA_027021685.1 Chromatiales bacterium
CTGGGCCACGATGGCCTCGCCCGCCGGCGTGGGCCGCACCTCGTGCGGGCCGCGCTCGAACAGGATGACGCCCAGCTCCTCCTCCAGCTTCTTCACCCCGACGCTGAGGGTGGGCTGACTCACGTGGCAGGCCGCCGCCGCCCGGCCGAAATGGCGCTCGCGGGCCACGGCGACGATATAGCGCAGTTCGGTGAGGGTCATGGAGTATTTTCCAGGTTGTTTCGCATTGTAGCCGGGCCCTGGGGCCTCGTACCACGCATCCCTCTCGCGGCACACATCACGGCAAGACACAGACACTATGCTAGACTGATTCCTGGAAGCGCTGATATCAATTCTCGGCCAGGGATGCGGTTTCCTTTCCGTTCAGTCGGTTTCATTTTTCTCCTCCTTGTCTCCTTGCCGGCGGTGGGAAATCCTCCCCGGCTGGCCCCTGGATCCGACGGCGACTGGCGCCTGCCCGATGGCAGCGTGTACCAGGGCGAATTCAAAGACGGCCTATTTCATGGCCGTGGAATCCTGCGGTGGGAAAACGGAGCGGTATACGAAGGTGAGTTCCGCAACGGCCTCGCACACGGTCATGGCCGCCTCACCGGTGCCGAAGGCAGCGTGCTGGAAGGGGAATTTCGCAACGGCCTCGCCCATGGTCCGGGACGTTATACCGGTCCTACCGGTGATGCCTACGTGGGTGAATTTCGGCAGGATCTGTTTTGGGGCAGGGGCACCTACACCGACCGTGACGGCACGATATTCAAGGGCGAGTTTCGCCGTGGCATGGCGCACGGAACGGGGCAGATCCACTTTTCCCATGGAGCGATCTACGAGGGCCAGATCCGCTACTGGCGCATGCAGGGACAAGGCACGTACACTGACAAAGACGGCATTGTCTATCGCGGATGGTTCGAGGACGGATTTCCGGTACGAGGCGAGATTCTGCGTGGGCGTGATCGCTATGAAGGCGAAATTGAGAACTGGAGACCCCACGGCCAAGGCATGCTGCAGTACGGACAAGGTGATCGCTATACCGGTGAGTTCTGGTACGGTCAGCTCCACGGGCGCGGCACATATGTCTATGCCAACGGCGACCGCTACGAAGGAGAATTCCGGTTCAATGAGCGCCATGGCCACGGGGTGTTCATCCGCCACGGCGCTAAGGGCCACAAGCGCAAGCAAGAGGGCTGGTGGCAGCTCGGGGCCTACATCGGAACAGAACCACCCGGCACCACATTATCAAAGAAGGCCAGGGCACCCCGACTTGACGCCGAATCGGTGTTTTACCGGCAACCCGATCTTCTGGCCGAACATCTACGGGCCTTGTTGCCTTCCCGGCCGGAAATCATCGACCTCTACGTCATCAATTTTGCCGCATACGGCGGTCAGGATGTCTTTCTGAAGGAAGCGCGCTATTCGGAATCCCTGTTCCAGCGACGGTTCGGGGCAACGGGTCGGCTGTTGTCACTGATCAATCATCCTTCGGTCACCAAAGACGCTCCACTCGCCTCCGTCACCAACCTGCGTCGCGCTCTTCACCATGTCGCCGAGATCATGGACCCCGATGAAGACATAGTCGTGCTTTATCTCACCAGTCACGGTTCACGTAAAAAGGGGCTCGATGTCTACTTGCGCGGGGTTCCTCTCAACGATTTGTCGCCTGTGATGCTGAAGAAGATGCTTGACGAGGCGGGTATCCGCTGGCGTGTCGTGTTCGTCTCTGCGTGTTTCTCCGGAACCTTCATCGAACCATTGCGTGATGACCACAGCCTGATCATGACGGCTTCCACGGCCGACCACGTCTCCTTCGGCTGTGGTGATGAATCGGAGTTCACTTTCTTTGGTCGCGCACTGCTGCAATATGCCCTCAATCGCACCACCGACTTTCGCGCCGCCTACGATACCGTGCGCCAACTGGTCCTCCAGTGGGAAGCGAGAGACGGCTACAGCCATTCGCAGCCACAAATGTGGCTGGGTCCAGCCATGGACCAACACCTTGCAAAGTGGCGTCGGCAGGTCACGACTCTGGCCGGGACCGGCGACCGGCAACCCTGACCGCCCACGGTCAGAGCAGCTCGTACAGCCGCTCCAGCAGCCGGCCCAGGGGACACAGGTGGTACCAGGCCACCACCAGTCCGGCGGCGGGAAAGGCGGCGGCCACCAGGACGCTCCAGGCCGCCAGGCCCCGCCCGGCGAGCCTCACCATGCCCTCCCGCGACTCGGCGAAAACGAAGGTCACGTAGGCCAGGACCAGGAACAGGGTCGCGGGAAAGACCGACAACATCAGGCAAATCAACTTTTTATCCCCCTGTGGTGAACATCACCCGAACCCGGCCCATGCTATCGGCCGGTCCGCCCCGCAACAAGCCGCCCTCTTGACATGGCCGTTGCACCGGCTATTGTTTAGATCAAGTCTTAGACTTGATCTACAATCGATGAACAAGAGGCCCATGAGGGCCCGCGACCAGGGAGGAGCACCCATGAGGAACATGATGTTTGCCATCATGCTGGGCACCGCCGCCGGCATGGCGCAGGCGGCACCGCCGCTGGGCCTGCCCCCGGTGCCCGTCCCCGCCGACAACCCCCAGAACCCGGCCAAGGTCAGGCTGGGCGAGAAGCTGTTCCACGACAAGCGCTTCTCCTCCACCGGCGAGGTGAGCTGCGCCACCTGCCACCAGCGGGAGAAGGTGTTCACCGACTCTCCACTCCGGGTGTCCAGGGGCATCAGGGGACTCACCGGCACCCGCAACGCCCCCACCGTGGTCAATGCGGCCTACATGCACACCCTGTTCTGGGACGGCCGCGAGCCGGACCTGGAGGGCCAGGCCGGCCAGCCCTTCCTCAACCCGGTGGAGATGGGCCTGAAGAACTACGATCCCATCCTCGAGGTGGTGCGCTCGGACCGCCAGTACCGCAAGCTGTTCAAGCAGGCCTTTGGCCTCGAGCCGAAGCAGATCACCATGCGCCACGTGGTGCAGGCCATCGCCAGCTTCGAGCGCACCCTGGTCTCCGGCGATTCGCCCTTCGACCGCTGGTATTTCGGTGGCGACGAGAAGGCCATGAGCGAACAGGCCAAGCGCGGTTTCAAGGTGTTCCTGGGCAAGGGCCGCTGCGTCTCCTGCCACACCATCTCGCAGACCCACGCCCTGTTCACGGACAACCGCTTCCACAATCTCAACGTGGGCTTCGCCCGCATCGACAAGGACGTGCGCGAGCTGGCCGTGGCCTTCATGCAGGCCAGGAAAAAGGGCACCAGCGTGGACGTGGCGGTGCTGTCCAACAAGAACACCTCGGAGCTGGGACGATTCGCCGTCACCGGCGAGTGGCGCGACATGGGGGCGTTCAAGACGCCCACCCTGCGCAACGTCGCCCGCACCGCGCCCTACATGCACGACGGCAGTCTCGAGACCCTGGAGGACGTGGTGAACTTCTACGACAAGGGCGGCCGGGTGGAGGACGACGACCCGGTCAATGCCTTCCAGAGCGGGGGCATCCGCCCGCTCAACCTGAGCGACGACGAGAAAGCCGACCTGGTGGCCTTTCTCGAGGCGCTGACCAGCCCCGAGTACGCGAAAAAGTAAGGAGGCTCCCATGAACACGCTTTCCCGACGCAGTTTCCTCAAGCGCGGCGCCGGTGCCGCCATCGGCGGCCTGCTGCCGCTGTCCCTGGTGGAGGTGGCCTTCGCGGACAAGCGCCGCAACTTCACCTTCGCCTACATCTCCGACTCGCACATCCAGCACATCAAGGGCAACCAGTTCGTGCGCAACTGGGATCGCGGCCTGATCCGGGCCGTGGCCGAGACCAACCTCATGGACCCGAAGCCGGACTTCGTCATGTACGGCGGCGACCTGGCCCAGCTCGGTACGAAGGCGGAGCTGGACCACGGCCTGGAACTGCTGGGCGCCCTGCGCCCGCACACTCGCTTCGTCATGGGCGAGCACGACTACTACCTCGATCTGGGCGAGTACTGGTCGAAGCTGCTGGGACCGCAATACTACAGCTTCGACCACAAGGGCGTGCACTTCGTGGTGCTCAACAGCATCCTCACCTATGACAAGTGGATCAACAAGTGGTCCACACCCGAGGAGCGCATGAACGTCATGGCCGGGCTGGACAACCCGCTGGGCTCACCGTTCATGGTGGGCGCGAAGCAGAGGGCCTGGCTCAAGCAGGACCTGGCCAAGGTAAGCAAGGATACGCCGGTGGTGGTGTTTTCCCACTCGCCGCTGCAGAAGATCTACAAGGGCTGGAACTTCTGGACCGAGGACGCCGAGCAGGTGCAGGCCCTGCTCAAGCCGTTCAAGCAGGTGACGGTGTTCTACGGGCACGTGCACCAGATCCAGTACAACCAGATCGGCAACATCAGCTTCTACTCCGCCATGGCCACGGCCTGGCCCTGGCCCTATCCGGCCACCTACAACCAGAAGCCCAGCCACCTGCCCAAGCTGACGGTGGAGATGAACCGGGCCGACCCGTTCTTCGAGCGCGATGCCACCGGCTGGCAGTTCATCGACGTGTGGTCGGGGCGGGCCACGGTGCACTACAGCCTGCCCGAAAACACGCCGCGCACCGTGGCCTACAACCCCAAGACCCGGCGGCCGGAGGACACGCGCTACCAGAA
The DNA here is from genome assembly GCA_027021685.1 of Chromatiales bacterium. Classification (GTDB taxonomy): domain Bacteria; phylum Pseudomonadota; class Gammaproteobacteria; order CAMYNG01; family CAMYNG01; genus JALUTW01. Next base: position 4,611 of record JALUTW010000035.1, read on the forward strand.
GAAGCGCATCCCGCCGCAGAAACACTACTGATTCCAGGGAGGACGCGAGATGAAAAGAACGACGATCCTGTTGAGCGCCCTGCTCCTGGCGGCCCCGGCGGCGGCCGACGAGTTCACCGAGGCCGACCTCAAGCGCTGGCAGGCCGAGTTCCAGACCGTGGTCAAGCGCGGCCGCGCGGCCTTCACCGACCCGAAGCTGGGGAGCAACGGCGTGGTCTGCGCGCAGTGCCACCCCAACGCCGCCAACACCCACCCCGAGACCTATCCCAAGTTCCAGAAACAGCTCGGGCGCGTGGCCGAACTGTGGGAGATGGTCAACTGGTGCATCCAGAACCCGCTCGAGGGCGAGCCCCTGGCCGCCGACGACCCGCGCATGATCGCCCTGCAGGCCTACATCAACTGGGAGCGGCGCGGGGCGAAGCTGGCCCCGGGGAAACACTGAGACCGCGATCCGGCAGGGGAGCGGGCGGCGGCGCGGCCGCCCGCTCCCCGCTCACACCACCGCCGCCCGCGGGGCGGAACGGGATTCCGTCTCCGAGGCCTCCTCCCCGATCCCGGCCATGAGTTCGGCCATGGCCCGGGTGATGGGCAGCCCGGTGGCATCCTCCACGAACAGCCATTGCCCGGCCGGGTTGATCTCCAGAAACACGTGCCTGCCGTCTGGCGTCAGGCGCATGTCGATGGCGCCGTAGACCAGCCCCAGCGCATCCATGAGCCGGCGGATGTCACTCGCCACCGCCTCGGGCAGTGCATAGGGCTCGATGCGGGCCTGGTGCATCACCATGCGAAAGTCCACCTGGTATTCGGTGTCGCGGGTGTCGATGGCGGCGGCGTAAATCCGCTGGCCCACCACGGTGATGCGCAGATCGGCCACCGCATCGATGCACCGCTGGAAGATCACCGGTGCATGCCGCACCTGGTCCAGCAGCGCCCGCTCCTCGGGTCGCAGCAGGCGCGTCTCGCGCCAGGCCCGCTCGGTGGCGGAGAAGGTCTTGTAGATCACCCGCTGGTGTGCGTCGATGAAACGCCGCGCCGTGTCCGGATCATTGGTGATGCAGGTCTCGGGCACGTGCAGGCCCAGCCGGCGGGCCAGATGGAGCTGGTACAACTTGCGCGCCGCCTGTTCGTCCCGCACCGGGTCGTTGATCCACAATGCATCCAGGACCTGCCACAGTCCCGTCAGGGCCTCGTGGCACTCGGAGTAGGCGAACTGGCGGTCGTCCGGATCCGAGACTTCCGGCGCGATCTCGAACGGCAGCGGGCGCCGCCACCAGATGGCACGGCATGCCGCCAGGTCGATTTCGGTCCCGCCGGGGGCGGACAGGCAGGCACCGGCGCCGCCGGCATCGCACGAAAACGCCATGGCGTACTCGGCGGGAAACCGGGCCAGATCGAACTGGTGCCAGCGGGCCCCCAGGGCATCCAGCTCCCGCTGCACCATGCGGGCATGCTCATCCCGCGCGTGGGACAGTATCAGTATCATGTTCTCCTCCATGAAGCCGGGAACAGGCCAGGACGGCCGGGCGGCCCGTCAGCCCCCCTGTCCAAACAGTTCCTCGTACTCGGCGGCGAGCGCTTCGTACTGGGCCTGCATTTGCTCCACCGCTTCCACGGCCTCGGCCATCTGCTGTTCCAGCTCCGCCAGCGCGGCCTCGTAGGCCTCGGCCTCTGCCGTCCCGCCCACCGTACGCCAGGCCTCGGAGTGGTGGGGGGTCGCCATGGCAAAGGGCCGCTGGCGGCCGGCGCCGCCGCGCAGGCCAGGCAATCTCCCTCCGAACCCGCCGCGATCGGTGAGGGGCGGTTTCTCCAGTCCCGGCCGCTTGACGTCTTCGAGCTGCTTGAGCGTGCCGTCGTCCGAGAACTTCAGGCTCGGCCGGTCGTCCCGGAACTTGCTCTTGGGCAGAGGACCGTCATCCAGCACCTTGACGGTGTTCCGGTCGTCGCGGAATTTGATCTTGCCTGGCACGTCATCCCGGAACTTCAGCTTGGGCCAGATACGGGGCCGGCAGCCGCGCTCGAGAATCTCCTGGATCGTGGGCGAGGCGTTGATGATGGAAGAGATGCGTACCCCGTGGTTGTGGCCGGTGCGGTCCGCGTTGCAGCCGCCGTTGGTATGGACGCCCACGATGCGCCCGTCCGGGGAACGCAGGATCCCGGAGCCCGAGTTGCCGCCCAGGGTGTCGATGTCATCGTATCCGATCCGGTTGCCGTGCAGGTCGGTGCAGGGTCCCGCCTCGATGCGCTTGGGCTGCCCCGCCGGGTGCCCGATGATGCACAGCATGTCGCCCACCTCGGCGTCGTCCGCGGAGATACGCGTGATACCGAAGCGCCGGCCCGGCCGCCCGCCCAGGCGGACGATGGCGTAATCCAGCCCGCCCAGGCGGTACTCCACCAGTTCCACAACGGGAAAGCGCTCCTCGGCGCGGAGGTTGCCCGAGGGGTCCACCTGGTAGTTGAAATTGACGTGCATGTTGAGCGCGATCTCTTCCGGCGTGATGGCCGCGCCCGTGTCGTCGTCCCGCGGAACCCGCCAGCCATTGACGTCCTGGTCGAAGCAGTGGCCGGCGGTCAGAAACAGGTCCTCGCAGATGAGGGTGCCGCTGCACCAGCGGGCACCTTTGACGTTGCCCGGGTCGTCGTACTTGGTGTCCAGGTCATCGTTCCACTGGAGCTGGCCCACGGGCCGCTGGTGCCGGTTGACGAAGGCCCGGGTGACACCCAGGGTGCCGTCGTACTGCTCCACCGGCTGCGAGTCATCGGTGGCCCCGCAGATGGTCTCGATGAGCGCGCTGTAGGTCTTGGGATCTTCCCTTTTTTCCAGCAGTTCCGAGAGTTCGGGCAGCTCGTGCGGGCAGGGCGGAAAGAGGGGATCGTGTTCCATGGGTTTGCCGGCGGGGGTTCCGGTCTTCCTGGTCATGTTGCATCTCCTTATGTCTGGGGTTGAACTCACGGCGCCCCATGCCGTGCAACCCGGGCCGGTGGCTGCGGAGGAGAATGAAGACACCGGAACTCACGGGCACACGCCCGGATTCCTTTGCCATCCCAACTCCGCCAAACGGCCGACCGTGCCTCTCGACCCCAATATTCCTTCAGGGCCCGGCCTCCTGCCACCGGCGCCGGCTCCGGGCGCCGTACAGCCGCAACACTAGACGATTCCGCCCCCGGGGCCAATCCCACTGACGCACTAGACCGCGGTGCACGGTGGGTTACGTGCACTTGATCACATTCTCGGTTTCACCGCGCGGGCAGTCATTGGCAAGGGTGTGCCGGTGAAGATCCCGCGGCCGGTCGAGGTCGTGCAGCAGGGGCAGCTCGGCGCAGCGGCGGCCTGCACGGGCCAGGCGGCGGCGGGTGAGCCGCGCCACCCGCCCGGTGCCCCAGGGCATGCGGCGGAACAGCGCCGGACACGGATGCCTCAGGCCGATGAGCCAGTAGCCGCCATCCCATGCCGGCCCCAGCACGGCATGGGCACCGTTGCACAAGAGCCTTGCCGCGCGCACCAGGTCGCGGGCGTCCATCCCGGGCACATCACAGCCCGTGAGCACCGCCCACGGCGCGCGCCGCAGGGCGTGGGCCAGGGCATGATCCATGCGCGCACCCAGGTCCCTGCCCCGCTGCACATGGACCGGGAGGCCGCGGCGGCGCATCTCCGTGATGAACTCCGGCGGGGCGTGGGGCGTGATCCACAGCTCCACCTTCATGAGCCGCTGCCCGCCCGCTGCACGGAGGGTGCGCTCGAGGAGGGCTCGGTGCAGGCGCGCGGCACCCTCCGCGCCCAGGGCGGGAACGAGCCGGGTCTTGACCCGGCCCGGCACCGGGGCGCGGGCGAAGATCAGCAGCCGGCCCGCGCGCATCAGCCGGAGGCCCGCCACAGGCGGGCGAGGCGGTGCGGGGAGGCCCCCAGGGCGTAGGCCAGGCGCAGGCGCCACATGAGCACGATGGTGCGCACCACGCCGTGGCGCTCCCAGCGGCGGCTCGACGTCACCAGCGGCGCGGTGATGCACAGCGGGCGGCCGTGGCGCCGCAGGCGCCGCGTGAGTTCGATGTCTTCCATCAGCGGAATGTCGGCGTAGCCGCCCAGGGCCCGGAACAGGTCCCGGCGCACGAAGATCCCCTGGTCGCCGGTGCAGATGCCGGTGAGGCGCGAGCGCAGGTTCATGGCACGCTCCACCACGCGCAGCAGGGGATGGCGGCCGGAGAGGCGCACGTCGAACCGGCCCCACTGCACCCCGGGCCGGGCCATGGCCGCCCGCAGCGCGGCCAGCGCCGGGGCCCCGGCCACGGTGTCGGCGTGCAGGAACCACAGCCAGTGGCCGCGGGCCGCCGCGGCGCCGGCGTTCATCTGCCGGGCGCGGCCGGGCGCGCAGGACAGCACGGTGTCGGCCAGCGGCCGGGCAACATCCACCGTGGCGTCGGTACTGCCGCCGTCGGCCACGATAAGCTCCCCGCCGGCCGCGCGCAGCGGCTGCAGCGCCTCGAGGACAGGGGCGATGTGCTCCGCCTCGTCGAGGGCGGGGATGACAACGGAGACGGCGGTCATGGCGTTGGTTTGTCGATCCCCTCTCCCCCGGTTCAAGGCACGGTGCGCCGCCCGGGCCGCTCAGCAGCAACAGCCGCCGTCGCCGCCGGTGGTGACGCCGCCCTTGGTCTCTGACGCCGGCCGGCGCGTGCCGGGCGGGGCGCAGAAGGTCCGCGGTTCGCCGGGCGCGGCCGGGGCCAGGCCGATGAAGGCACCGCCATAGGCGGGCCCGGTGAGCAGCCGGTAGCTGCGCTCGCACACCGCCATCCGCGCCCCGCGGGGAAACACGTGGCCTTCGTCGTCCCGGACCTCGGCGAAGGGCCCGCGGTAGATGACGGCGTGGCCGTAGTCGAGGCAGGGCGAGTCCTCCGGCTTGACCGCGGTGACGGTCACGGAACGGAACTCGATACCCTCGATCACCTTCCACGGGGCGGCATCCCACTTGTCACAGGCCACGGCCACGAAACCGGCGTCGGCGAAGGCCCGCAGGAAGTCCTCTTCCTGGAAGGCGCCGCTGATGCATCCGGTCCACAGCTCGGGGTCGGCCTTGAGTGTCTCGGGCACCGGCTCGTCGCTGACGATGTCGGCGATGGCCACACGCCCGCCGGGCCTGAGGACGCGGAAGATCTCGCGGACGAGCTGCGGCTTGCGTTCGTCCTCCACCAGGTTGAGGACACAGTTGGAGATCACCAGGTCCACGCTGGCATCCGGGATGAGCGGCCGTTCCCGGCGCTGGCGCGCCTGCCACGCCTGCAGGCGGGCGTAGTCGGCACTGTTTCTCACCGGATGTGCCGCCAGCCACGCCTCCATGGCCTCCAGGTCCAGGGCCAGGTCCTCGATGTAGCCCTTGACGAAGCGCACCCGGTCACCGCCCAGCTTCGCCGCCATCTCCTCCTGGTACTTGCGGGCCAGCGCCAGCATGTCGTCGTTCATGTCCACGCCGATGACACGCCCCTCCGGCCCCACGAGCCGGGCGGCCATGTAGCAGATCTTGCCGCCGCCGCTGCCCAGGTCCAGGACCACGTCGCCTTCGCGCACGTAGCGCGAAGGGTCGCCGCAGCCATAGTCACGCTCGACGATCTCCCGCGGCAGCATGGCCAGGAGATCGCCGTCGTAGTCCACCGGACAGCACAGATCGGCCTGGCGGGCCTGCGCGCCCTCGGAATACCGTTCCAGCACTTCGTCCTTCATGTCGCTTCCTCCCCCGGTTCCAGCGCGCCGCCACAGCTGCTGCCGCAGCCGGCGGTGCATCCGTAACAGTGATCAGCCACCACGACGGGATTGCCTTCCAGCAGGCCGGGATCGAGGTCGCGCACGTGTACCGGCCCGCGCCCGGGCAGTACCAGCGGCAGGTCCAGCATCTGGTTGAAGTCGCAGTCGTAGACGCAGCCGCGCCAGTCGATGCTCACCAGGGTGCGGCACATGACCGCTTCCAGGTTGGCGTCGCGGTGACTGCTGCGCAGCAGCTCCATGTAGTCGTCGAACTCGCCGCGCGAAACCAGGGTGCTGCCGAAGCGCTGGATGGGCATGTTGGTAAGCGTGTACAGCCGGTTGAACCGGAGGCCCAGCCGGCCCAGCTCGCGCCGGTAGTCGGCCTCCAGGGACGCCTGCGGCGGCGGCAGGAACGGTCCGGTGGGGTTGTACATCAGGTTGAGCACCAGCCCGCCGCCGGGGTCACCGTAGCCGGCGGCGTTGAGCCGGCGCAGCCCCTCGATGGAACGGGCGTAGACCCCGGGCCCGCGCTGGCCGTCCACGTTTTCCTCCAGATAGCAGGGCAGCGAGGCGACGATCTCCACGCCGTGTCCGGCCAGGAACTCCGGCAGGTCCTCCTGCCCCGGCTCGGCGAGGATGGTGAGGTTGCAGCGGTCGATGACGTGGCGGCCCAGCGCCCGCGCCCCGCGCACCAGGTCGCGAAAGTGAGGATTGAGTTCCGGTGCACCGCCGGTGATGTCCAGGGTGGCGGCCCCGCTGCGGGCGAGGAAATCCAGCACCTGCGCGGCGGTCTCGGCGTCCATCTCCTCCCGGCGCCGGGGCCCGGCGTTGACATGGCAGTGGAGGCAGGACTGGTTGCAGCGGTAACCCACGTTGACCTGCACCGTCTCCAGCCGGGCACGGCGCAGGGATGGAAAGTCGGTGGGCTGAAGCAGGGGCAGGGTGGCGTGCATGGGTGCTCCTTGTCGTCTTCAGGGGATACGCGGCTTCTCCAGCACCACGGCGAGAAAGGCGCCCAGCCCCAGCCGTGGCGGGAGCCACCGCTCCAGCCGGCGCGCGAGCGGGCCACCGGTGGGCAGGTGAACCGCGGTGCCGTGGCGGCTCGTGGCCGGGGCCGGGTCGAGATCCGCGATCCAGCGGCATACGTCGGCGGTGGTGTCCCAGCGCGCGCCGGCATAGCCGCCGCGGCCCTTCTTATAAAGGTATAACAGGCTGTGCCGGTTGAGCAGGCCCAGCAGCACGCTCTTGCGCGCCACGCGCCACATCTCCGCCAGCGCCCGCGCCGGCTCGGACACGAAGCACAGGCTGGTCACCGCGGCCACGTGATCGAAACTGCGGTCGGGGAACGGCAGGGCCTCGGCGCGCCCCTCGAGGTAGCGCACCCCGCCGTCCAGCGCCCGGGCCCGCGCCAGCATGGCGGCGTCGGGTTCCACTCCGGTGACCACCAGGCCGGCCGCGGCGAAGCGGCGGCTGAAGTGACCGGTGCCGGCCCCCACGTCCAGCAGGCTTGCACCCGGTGCGGGCTGCAGCAGGCGCAGCATGAGGCGCAGTTCGCAGCCGGCGATCCATTCCCCGCGCGGGGTGTGATACCAGGCCTCGTAGGCCGCTGCGTCCACCGCGGAGTGATTCATGGCAACAGCCGGTTGAGCCATTTGACCAGGCGCCGGGTGGCGGGGCTGAACAGCTTGCCCGCATAAAAGGTGTTGGCGGTGCGGCGGTGGATCTGGGCCAGGGTGGGATAGGCGTGGATGGTGGCGGAGAGATCACCCACGGTGGCTCCGGCCTTCATGGCCAGCGCCACCTCGTGGATCAGCTCACCGGCCCGGGGCCCCAGGAGGCTGGCCCCCAGGATGTGCCCGCGGCGGGTGATCAGCCGCATGCCGCCCCAGGACTCGTCGTCGGTGAGCGCCCGGTCGATGCCGCTGAAGGAAAACTCCAGCACCACCGGATCGAGGCCCCGCGCCCGCGCCTGGTGCTCGGTCAGCCCCACCTGGGCATACTCCGGATCGGTGTAGATCACCTGGGGCACCACGCGGTAGTCGGCGCGCCGGGGCAGCCGGAACACCGCGTTGCCGATGACGATGCCGGCCTGGTACTCGGCCATGTGGGTGAATGCGTACGGCCCGCACACGTCGCCGCAGGCATAGATGTGCCGCTGCGTGGTGCGCAGGCGCCGGTCCACCCGGATCCCGTGGGGCCCCGCGGCCACGCCGGCCGCGTCGAGCCCCAGCCCGGCGACGTCGGGCCGCCGCCCCGCCGCCACCAGGATGCGGTCGGCCTCGATGGTACGCCCGTCGCTGCACAGCACCACCTGGCCGTCGGCGCCGGGCGTCACCGACTCCACGGTGGTCCCGGTGAGAAACACCATGCCCTCGGCCTCCAGCCGCTGGCGCAGGGCCGCGGCCAGGGCCGGCTCGCCCTGCGGCAGCAGGCCCTCCAGGCGCTCGATCACGGTCACGCGGCTGCCCAGGCGCGCGAACGCCTGTCCCAGTTCCAGGCCCACCGGGCCCGCCCCCAGCACCACCAGCCGCCGGGGCAGCTCGCGCAGGGCGAACACGTTCTCGTTGGTGAGCGGGGCCGCTGCCTCCAGTCCCGGGACGGGAGGCACCACGGGACGCGAGCCGGTGGCGATGACGAAGCGCCGCCCGCGGATGCGCCGCCCGCCCACCTCCACCTCGTGGGGCGAGACGAAGCGGGCCGCCTCCCCCAGCAGCACCTCGCAGCCGTAGCCGCGGAAGCGCTCCGGGTCGTCGTGCTCCTGGATGCGGTCGATCACCGCGTGCACCCGGTCCATGACCCGGCCCAGGTCCACCGGTGACAGCGCGGCCTCGAGACCGGCCCCGGCAGCATGGCGCACGGTGTACGCCACCCGCGCGGCATGAAGCAGGCTCTTGCTGGGCACACAGCCCGTGTGCAGGCAGTCGCCGCCCAGCCGCTCGCCCCGCTCGATGAGCGTGACCGCCAGCCCGAGCTGCGCGGCCACGCTGGCCACCACCAGGCCCGCGGCACCGCCGCCGATGATCACCAGGTCGCGCCGGCCGGCCGGACTCATGGCTCTCCTCCTTCACCCCCGCCGGCCGCAGGCAGGTCCGTGCGGGCGCGGTAGATCTCGTAGGCGATGGGAGCCTCGGGCTCGTAGCCGATGCGCCGGCGCCGGCTCTCCTCCAGCAGGTGGTAGCGCACCACCGCCTCCACGGTCACGGCCGCGGGCGGCAACGGGAGCCGGTAGGTGCGCGGCCGGCCCGGCGGCAGGCGCGTGTCCCACAGGTCCACGATCACCGGCCGCCACAGGATGCGACGGATGAGCTTGTCTCTCACCTCGTCGAGGACACGGCCGCGGCCGTCCAGCGCCCGCAGCACCACGGTCAGGTGGCGGTCCGGCGTGCCCGTGGGCAGGTAGTGGGCGGTGCCGGTGTTGGCGAGGGTGAGCACGGCCGCGCGCCCATCACGATCCACGGCCAGCCGCGCCGTCAGCGCCCGCTTCACCATCGCCGGGTCGTGGCCGCCGCGCCACAGGTGGCGGCGCGTCCGGCGCACCGGTCCACCCGCGACCAGGGGCCGCTCAGCCAGCGGCATGTGGCAGGCCACGCAGCCCAGCTCGGCCAGCGACGGCAGCACGGTCTCGCCCGAGCGGCCCCGCAGGCCGCCCTCGCGCCCGGCCCGGATCTCGGTCACGGTGCCGCACGGCGGCAGGCGCAGGAAGGTGTCCCAGCGCTCGCCGTCCACCACGTGGCAGCGCACGCACACTTGGTTGGGATGCTCCATGCGGCGCACCGGGTGCGGCGCGGCGCTGTCGCCGTAAGGCCCGAGGACAGCGCCCTCGCGCAGGTGGCAGGCGGCGCAGGTGACGCCCTCGTGCTGGAGGCCGGGGTCGAAGTCCGGGTTGGGGTCCGGGGCCAGAACGGGCTGCAGCCCCTGGCGGTCGCGGAAGCCCAGCAGCCGCCGCGGCTGCTGGCGGTCCAGGGGCGTGTGGCAGTTGCGGCAGATCCAGGGCCGGTCCTCGAAGGCCCAGTCCACCTGGAAGTAGGGATCGGTCCAGGCCCGGCTGTGCATGGTCGTGCGCCACTCCTCGTGGAACGCCCGGTGGCAGGCGCCGCAGGTCTCCGCCCTCAGGTCGCCCAGCACGGCGGGTGCGCTCCGGGTGTCCACGGTTTGGGCGAAGCGATCGCTGACGACGAAAAAGGTCATGGGCCGCACCATCAGCCAGGCGAGGACGCCGGCGAGCAGCGCCAGGAAGCCCCAGCCTGCCAGCCGCCGGCGGGTCACCCCGCGGGACTCCGTGTCGATTCCGGCCCGGAGCCGTCAGCGTTCGACGGGCAGGCCGCGGGCATTCCACTCCACCATGCCACCCTTGACCACGTGCACCTCGGCGAAGCCGATGCGGGCCAGGAGCCTGGCCGCCCTGGCCGAGCGGCGGTCGGTGCGGCAGATCACCGCCACCGGCCGCTCCATGGCCTCGGCCAGGCGCACGCTGTTGCCCGGCAGCTTTTCCAGCGGCACGTTGAGCGCGCCTGCCACGTGCCCCAGCTTGCCGTGGAACTCCTCCGGCGCGCGTACATCCAGCACCAGCAGGTCATCGCCGGCGTCCAGGCGCTGCCTGAGTTCGTCCACGGTCATCACCGGCCCCTGGCGCAGGCGGCCGATGAAGCGGGGCAGGAAGGCCACCGCCGCCAGCAGCGCCAGCGCGATGAGCGCCTTCTGCACCAGGCCGCCGCCGCCGGCCAGGGCCTCGCGCCCGGCGTAGCCCGCGTAGGTGTAGGCCACGGCGCCCGGCAGCATGAAGACCCACGAGGCCAGCACGTAGTGCCAGAAGCGGATGCGGGTCAGGCCCAGGGCATAGTTGAGGAGGTTGAACGGGAACAGGGGCACCAGGCGCACGAAGGCCACGAACCGCCAGCCCTCGTTCTCCACCCCGTCCATGAGCTGCTTCAGCCGTCCCCCGGTGCGCCGCGCCACCCAGTCTCCGGCCAGGTGCCGTGCCAGCAGGAAGGCCGCGGCCGCGCCCAGGGTGGCGCCGGTGAGGTTGTACAGGGTGCCGGCCACGGGCCCGAACAGGGCGCCGCCGGCCAGGGTCAGCACCGAGCCCGGCAGGAACAGCACCGTGGCCAGGGCATAGGCCAGCATGAACAGCAGCGGCCCGGCCGCACCGGCCTGGTCCACCCAGGCCTGGATGGCGGCCGGGTTCAGTTCCCCGCGCCAGGCCACTCCGGCCGCCAGGCCGGCCAGCAGCAACGCCGCCAGCGCCCACCGCGACCAGCGGCGCCGCGGGCCCGTGGCGGCCGGGGCGGTGGAGGCGGCCGGATACCGTTGGGTTCGTTGGGCAGTGTTCATCGGGCTGTACTCCTGAAGATCGCTGAAACCGGGGCTTGCCTTCACCGCTTCACTCGACGGCGGAGCCCGGCTGGCCTTCGTCCCAGCGGCGGCGGTTGATGGCATAGCCGGTGATGCGCCCGGTGAAGGGCAGGGCCAGCATCCCCGGCAGCCACGCCACCTGGCGGGGCGAACGATACTTGCGAATCCCGATGGTCATGGCCTCGTGCCCGGCCCGCGGCTGGTCGCGGTAGGTGCCGAACAGGCGATCCCACCAGGGCAGGTTGAAACCGAAGTTGCTGTTGGCCTCGTCGTCCTCCACCGAGTGGTGCACCCGGTGCATGTCCGGCGTGACCACGAACCAGCGCAGGATCCGGTCCAGGCCCCGCGGAATGCGCACGTTGCCGTGGTTGAACATGGCGGTGGCATTGAGCAGCACCTCGAAGATCACCACTGCCACCAGCGGCGGCCCCAGCAGGACGATGGCCACGAACTTGATGCCCATGGACAGGATGATCTCCAGGGTGTGGAAGCGGGCGCCGGTGGTCACGTCGAAGTCCAGGTCGGCGTGGTGCACCCGGTGCAGCCGCCACAGCACGGGCACGGCGTGCACCATCACATGCTGGAGCCAGATGATGAAGTCCAGGATCACCACCGAGGCCACCACCGCGAGCCAGCCCGGGACCTCGATGACGTTGAACAGCCCCCAGCCCTGGCGCGCGGCGTGCAAAGCCATGCCCACCGCGGCGGCGGGAAACAGCAGCCGCAGGACCACGCTGTTGAGCACCACCAGGCCCAGGTTATTGGCCCAGCGCACCGCCCTGGACACGGTGAGTGCGCGCCGTGGCGCCAGGATCTCCCACAGGGCCACCAGGCCCAGAATGCCGAAGAAGAAGCCCAGGCGGATGGCCGGCTCGTGGGCCATGATCCAGTCGTTCATGGGTCTGCCCTCTCATCGCCACCCGCCGCGGTGGCGCCGTGCTATACTCAAATTTGGAACAACTATTCAATCGAATAGTTGAATAGTAGTTTAGCCGGAGACCGGGAGATGTCAACAGGAAGTTTCAAGCAGGATCTGTTCGCCCAGTTCGCCCGCGTGGGCAAGGCCCTGTCCAACGCCAACAGATTGGAATTGCTCGAGTTTCTGGCGCAGGGCGAGCGCAGCGTGGAGGCCCTGGCCAGGGTCTCGGGGCTGTCCGTGGCCAACACCTCGCAGCACCTCCAGCAGCTGCGCCAGGCGGGGCTGGTCACCTGCCGCAAGGACGGGCTGCGGGTCTACTACAGCCTCAGCGGCGACGACGTGGTGGCCCTGCTCGATGCCCTGCGCGCGGTGGCCGAGCGTCACCTGGCCGAGGTGGACAAGCTGGTGAACACTTACCTCACGGTCAAGGACAGCCTGGAGCCGGTACCGGCGCAGGAGCTGCTGGAGCGGGCGCGCCAGGGCCTGGTGACGGTCATCGACGTGCGCCCGCCGGAGGAGTATGCCGCCGGCCACCTGCCGGGGGCGGTGAACATTCCGCTGGCGGAGCTGGAGCATCGCCTGCACGAGCTGGACCCCGGCCAGGAGATCGTCGCCTACTGCCGCGGGCCCCATTGCGTGCTGGCCTTCGACGCGGTGGCGCGCCTGCGGGAAAGGGGGCTGCGGGCACGGCGGCTGGAAAACGGCTACCCGGAATGGAAGCTGGCGGGGCTGCCGGTGGAACAGGACGGCAAGTGAGGCGATCGGTCCAAAAGATGACCCGGATCAACATTCCCCCGGCCGAACCCGGCTAGGCTGCGCGCTCCATTCCTTCGACTCGACAGGAGGTCGCCATGAATATCCGCAAGGTAGTGGTCGTTTCCCTTTTCCTTTCCGTGCTCGGCACCGCGGGCCCGGCCCTGGCCGGTGAAGAGGTCTACGGCTGGCAACTCATGACGCCGCAGGAGCGCCAGGAGTACCAGGACAGGATGAAGGCCCTCAAGTCCGAGGAAGAGCGCAAGGTATTTCTGGAGCAGCACCGCAAGGAGATGCAGAAGCGGGCCGAGGCGCGGGGCATCACCTTGCCCGACATGGGCGGTGCCGGCCACATGGACCACCATCCCCAGGGCTCCATGGGCGGTGGCATGGGCAAGTGACACCGCCCGTCTCCCGTGTGGCGAAAAGAGGCGGCCATGGCCGCCTCTTTTCATCCTGGGGGACGGAGCACAGGAGGAACCACCGGGCCCTGCGGATTTATCAGGCTGCGGCCCTTCAACGCAAAGGCGCAAAGACGCAGAGGACGCAGAGATTGTTGCTGTAATTGAAATGAAATCGATATCGGTGAAACTCTAGCGAGCTGCCACGCGATGGGTGTCGCGCAGGGTGTGCTCGCACCATCCCATCCGGGATGTCCACAGGTGAACGCATCCTTGTATCTGCCATCTGTCCTCTGTCTTCTGTCCTCTGAATCGCAAAGCCGCAGAGGGAATCCGTAGGGTGCGGCCGCTTCGGCGGCCGCACCGGAGCCACGATCTGCCATGGGGTGGTGCGATGGCTTCGCCATCACACCCTACGCCACTGTCGGCTGCCGAGACGGCTGTATAGCACACGGTCGTGAAACGAACGCACCGGGATGGCTCTGGCGCATGAACAATTTTCGTCTCTGCGCCCTCTGCGTCTTTGCGCCTCTGCGTTGGGATCGCGGTGGTGATACCGGCCGCGGTCACACGGCTCGGCGGCGGTGCGCATGGGGCTCAGTCCGGCTCGTAGCCCAGGTTGGGGGCGAGCCACCGCTCCACCTCGGCCACGGGCATGCCCTTGCGCCGCGCGTAGTCTTCCACCTGGTCACGGTTGATCTTGCCCACCCCGAAGTAGCGCGCCTCGGGATGC
>JALUTW010000036.1 GCA_027021685.1 Chromatiales bacterium
TGCAGGGCAACATGGACCCCACCGTGCTCTACGCCTCGCCCGAGCGCATCCGCCGGGAGGTCGCGGAGATCCTGGACAGCTTCGGCCCCGGCAGCGGCCACGTCTTCAACCTGGGTCACGGCATCCAGCCCGGCGTGGACCCCGAGCACGCCCGCGTGTTCGTGGACGCCGTGCACGAGCTGTCCCGGCCATACCATCAAGGGTAAAGGGACGAGGGACGAGGGACGAGGGAGCAGCCGGCCGGGTGCAGGGCGCAAAGGCCGCGGTGACCGGCCATACCGTGCTACAGCCCCTGGCTGGCCAGATACACCACCCGCTCCCATCCATACTTGATGGCCGTCCGGCAAACATCATAGGAATGCCCGCCACCGGCGAGACGCCGGGCGATGTTTCGCAACTGCCTTTTGATGTAGCCCTTGTCAACAGTGCCAGGGCGAGGCAGCGCATCCATCACCTTTGCGCACTGCCGTTCCTTCAGCAGCATTTCGCCGATCTTGTCAATGACCCGGTCATTGATGGGCCAGGACTCCGCGTGAATGCCGAAGAAATAGACAAGGATCTCTCTGGCTGCGTCCTTTTCCATGTCTGTCGGTTCCATGGAACAGTTCCCTCACCGGGTTGACAATACGATGGAGACAAAGCGTCGGAAGTCCATGTTTTTGGCATCGATCTGGAGATAACTGTGCGAGATGCCTTCCTTGGTCACCAGCGCACGGCCGGAGAACCCCTGCGCCGTGCTGTTGGAGAGAAAATAGCGTGTCTTGCCATGCTGCGTGACAAAGGCCACATCGGCACCTTCGAAAAAGTACGGCTTGAGGTTTATGGCGAACCGCCACAATGCCCGATCGGCCTCGGCACGTGGCTCCTGGTCCGTGGCGCTGTGCAGGAAAACGATTTCCGGGAGTTGTGCGGCGGTGATGGACGTAGGAGCACCGCCGGTGACAGGGGGAGAAGTCGCCGTCCCCAATGCCAGAACCGCGCCGTCCCGGTAGATCAGATACAAGGTGCGGCCGGAAAGCTTGATTTGCCTTGCGGCAGGCGGGACCTTGACGGCAAATCCGTCGATCTCGACGGTCCGCAGGCCCGACAACTCGGGCTCGACATACGGCTGGTGCCGGGCAGTTTTCAGGCACGCGGGGTGCTCGCAGCGGGAGGCTTCCCCTGCCCACGTATTCGTCAAGAGGCAAGCGGCCGCCAGCAGTGCCGCGGCCATCCTGCCGGCGAAGCCCCTCATCCTGGCCATGGAAAATTCCTCCCTGAAAATGGGGCGGTGTCCTCCCCGGCGCAAAATTGTAATGAGTGACTCAAGGAACGTACAAGCCATGACACCCGTGCCGTTTGCCGGCGCACAGCGCGCCCGTCACACGTTGGCATCATGGAAAAAAGGGCCGGTCCCTGCAGGCCCCCCCCGACAATATGATTCCTTGCGCTCCTGGCGGCTTTGTGTTGAAACCGGCGCATCCGGGTCGTCATGACTTGTGCGAGCGGGCGCGCTTCTTCCTTTTCGCCTTTTTCTTCTTCGTCTTGCGCCGGGCGACGTAGAGGCCGGGGATCCAGGTGCGCTGGATGCGGGTGGTCTCTTCCAGGTCGTCGTGGGCGTCGTCCACGAAGCGGAAGCTGGACAGGCCGATGCCGATGACGTCGTCCTGGCTCAGGCGGTACAGGGTCACCCGCTCGCCGTTGACGTAGGTGTGATTGGTGGAGTCCTGGTCCTGGACGTAGTACTGGAAACTGCCGGGGCGATCCGGGTCCTCCACCGCCTCGATGGTGGCATGGTGCTTGCTGACCAGCTCGTCGTCGAGGCTGAGGTCGCAGCCGGGATCGCGGCCGATGGTGAACACCGGCTTGTCCAGGCGCACGCGGATCCCGGCCCGCCCCTCCTGTTCCTGGATCAGGACCGCCACGGGCTCAGCGCCGGAACAGCCACAGGATGACCGAGATCACCACGCTGGCCAGCAGCATGGTGGTGATGGGGATGTAGACCTTCAGTCCGGGGCGCTCGATGACGATATCCCCGGGCAGGCGTCCCAGCGGCAGCTTGCCCAGCCAGGGCCACAGCAGGCCCACGGCGAGCAGGATCAGGCCGATGATGACAAGGGTCTTCTGCATGGTGAGGCTATTCTAGCCCCGGCGGCCGGTTTTGCGGAGCCCGACACAGGTCCGGGCTGGCCAGCCGCCCGCCTTCTGGGCGACAATGGCCCCTCCGGCGGCTGAACTCGGGCCGCCGGTGCGGCTCTAACGGGCAGGCGCCGCACCCGGACCAGCACAGGTGTATCCGATGAAGTCCAAATCCGCCCTCGCCGCCGGCCTGGCCGGCCTTCTTCTGGCTCCGGTCGCGGCCGGCGCCGCCGAGCAGCACCCCGAGGTGATCCGGGCCCTGGCGGCCCAGGGCATCGAGGTCAAGCGTTCCTTCCCCGCGGCCTCGGGCCTGCGCGGCTGGCTGCTGGCCAGCGAGGGGCAGTATTCCATCGTCTTCACCACCGCCGACGGCAAGACCCTGCTGTCCGGCACCCTGCTGGACGCCAGCGGGCGCAACCTCACCGCCCTGTACGCCGAGCGCTACGTGCCCAGGCCCGACTACCGCGAGGCCTTCGCCGAGCTGGAACGGGCGGTGACCATCCCCGAGGGCACGCTGGCCGCGCCCAAAAGCACCGTGTACGTCGTGTTCGATCCCAACTGCCCCTTCTGCCACGCCTTGTGGCTGGCGCTGCAACCCTACGAAAAGGCGGGACTGCAGGTGCGCTGGCTGCCGGTGGCCTACCTGCGGCCCACCAGCCACACCAAGGCCGCGGCCATGCTCGAGGCCGAAAACCCGACGCTGGAATTCCGCCGCATCATGGAGGGGTTCGGCGCCAACGACGCGCAGTACGCCGGCCGCACGGTCTCCGACCGGGCGCGCCGGGTGCTCGAGGCCAATGCCCGCATCATGCGGGCGTTCGGCCTCAGCGGCACCCCGGCCATCGTCTGGCGGGACGGGAAGGGGCGGGTGCGGGTGACCCGGGGCATGCCGCGCCTGCCGGAGCTGGCCGCCATCACCGGCCTGCCGGAGCAGCCGCAGAGCGACCCGCGCCTGGCCCGCTTCAAATAGGCCGCCGGATCTGCAAGGATAGGGTCCGGCTGAACAGGGAGACCACGTGTCATGGACATGGAACAGATCCTGTCGTTTCCGCCCAGGCATTCGCGTCCCGGCGAGGCCGTGATCATGGACGGCACGGTGGTGGAAACGGACGGCCGGGGCGGGCTGGTCGCGGTGCGCCTGGCGGACGGCACCGTCCTCCGGCGTGTCCTGCCCCGGGTCCTCCAGGAACCCCCTGTCGCCGAGGGCGATGGCGTCGTGGTGGCCTGGACCCGGGGCCGCTACCTGCTCGTGTGCAGGCACGCCGGTGCGCCGCGCCGCGGCGACGTCCTGCGCCCCTCCTTCCCCACCATTCACACCGCCGAGGGCATCATGCTCCACCTGGGCAATGCCACCGTCTATGTCGGTGCCGGAGGGGTGGTGGAAATCGACGGCCGGGCCATCCAGGACGATCCCCGCCGCCTGCTGCTGCCGTGCCACGAGCAGAGACCCGCGCCCCGCTGAACCGGCCGGGTGCGACCGTCACGCCCGCCGCCGGGAAGGCGGGAACCTCAGAAGTGCCACGCCAACTCGAGCTGCAGGTAGTCGTCGTTGCGCAGGGCATGAAGCAGTGAGCCCGGTTCGCCGCCGGAGAACCAGCGTCCCTCCAGGGACACGGTCCAGCTCTCGCCCACGCGGCGGCTGGCCTCGACGCTGTAGAAGCGCTCGCCGCTGCGGCGGTCGGCGATGACGCCGGCCAGCAGCTCGGTGCTCTGGACATCGTTGAGGGTCAGGCGCAGGCCCACGAAGACGTCGTCCTGGAACGGGGCCTGGAACGCGTCGTCGCGGCTGTCGTAGAGGTATTCCGCCACCAGGCCCACGTCGGCGGCGGTCTCCAGCACGCCGTAGAAGGTGTATTCGAAACCGGCGGCCAGGGCGGTGAAGTCGGGCCCCTGGCCGCGGCGCCGGATCCATTCCAGCTTCCACAGCCAGTCCTCGAGGGTGGCCTGGACGTCCACGCCGGCCTGGTCGATGATGTCGTACACGGGCACGATGGCCCGGGGCCGGCCGAAGGGATCGGTGGCGATCACCAGCCGCGGCTCGCGGCTGGTGCCGCGGAAGACGCTCAGCCCCAGGTCCCAGATCCCGGTGCTGTGGGACCACCGCAGCGCCCCGTCCACATGGCTGCGCCGGCGCGGCGACTCGTACACGGCGGGCGCCAGGGGCAGCGCCGGCCACAGCCGGCCCTCGGGGCCGGGAAAGCTGCGCTCGCGGAACCCGGGCAGGACGAAGGCCTCCAGCGTGCCCCAGTCGCGGATCAGCGCCAGCCGCAGCAGGGGCTGGCCCAGCTTGTCCTCGCCGTCCGGGTTCTCCACCAGGTCGGTCTGGTTGACGATGTCCACCAGGTGCAGCGACTCGGTCACTCCCCAGAACACCCGCCCGATGCCGGCGGTCACCTCCCAGTCGCGCGAGACCCAGGTCCAGCTCAGCTCGCGGACATCGGCATGGGTGCGCTCGTCGTCGCCCTGGTCCACGCGCCCGAGCAGCTCCAGGCGGAAACTCCGGCGGCCGCCGTCCCACTCCCTGTAGTACTGGGGCCGCACCGCGGCCGACAGGTTGTCGCCGTGCTGCAAGGGGTTCAGCGGCGGCTGGGGAAAGCGGCGGGCCTCCAGCGCCACCTCTCCCGACCACTCGCTGCGCTGGGCGGGCGCCGTGCCCGGCACCAGGCCCAGCAGTGCCGCGGCCAGTACCAGCCCTCCTCGCACGACCATCGTCAGCGCGCGCGCTTGAGAGCGTTGCGGTCGAAGTCGCGGTCGGTGAGCCCGGTGCGGAAGCGGATTTTCTTCCACAACAGGGTGGTGCTCTTGCCGGTCTGGTGATTCACCATTTCCATGCGGTGGGCGCGCCAGTAGCGGCCGAGGTACTGGCGGTAGTCGTGATAGGTAAGGGTCTTGAGCAGGGCGTTCTTGCGGTCGTAGAACTCCACCTTCTCGGGCCGGTAGGTCTCCTGGTCGATCCAGGCCACCTGGCGCGTGTAGCCGGAGTTGCGGTACCGGGGATAGCGTTCGATGACGAACACCGGCCGCCCGTCGAGCACCTCGTCGCGCAGGTACTTGTAGCGGTATTTCTCCACTTCCTGCGAGGCGATGTCCTCGTAGGCGAACTCGGAGCCCATGAAGGGCCCGGACTTGTTGGCCGAGCTGATGCGCTTGACCCGCTTCAGCGCCGGCAGGTAGAGCCACTGGTCGTCCGGGCGCGTGGCATGGGTATGGCTGAGGAAGGCCGTACCCTTCACGTCGGGCGGGGCGTCGAAGATGATGAGGGTCTTGTCACCGTCGCCCTTCACCTCCAGGCTGCGGCTGCGGAGCTGGCGGCGGCTCTCGTCGCCGTTGCGGTTGCGCAGGATCATCTCCAGCTCGGCCTGCATGTCGCCCCAGCCGCTGTCGCGGCGATCGGCCTCCACGGCGATGGCCAGGC
The DNA here is from genome assembly GCA_027021685.1 of Chromatiales bacterium. Classification (GTDB taxonomy): domain Bacteria; phylum Pseudomonadota; class Gammaproteobacteria; order CAMYNG01; family CAMYNG01; genus JALUTW01. The sequence continues at coordinate 5,534 of JALUTW010000036.1, forward strand.
CCTTTTCCTCGGGCGTCTCGGCCCGGGACGGGCTAGGCAGCAGCAGGATCGGTATCAGCAGCCAGGCGAGTCTTGGCATCGGCTTTCTCCTCGAATTTCATCAACAGGGCCGGCAGCAGCAGGAAATCGGCCGCCAGGGCGAAGGCGATGACCATGGCCGTGAGCATGCCCATGCCGGAGTTCAGGTGGAAGCTGGACAGGGCCAGGATCCCGAAGCCGACGATGAGCACCACCGAGGTGAACACCAGGGCCCGGCCCACGGTGTGAAAGGCATAGCGCACCGCGTCGGGCGGCGCCAGGCCGCGCTCGCGCCGGGCGCGCAGGTACTTGCTCAGGAAATGCACGGTGTCGTCCACCACGATGCCCAGGGTCATGCCGGTGACGATGGACAGGGCCAGGCCCACCTCGCCCACCAGGATGCCCCACAGCCCGAAGCCCATGGCCGCCGGCACCAGGTTGGGCAGCAGGCTGACGAGGCCGATACGCACCGAGCGCAGGGCCAGGACGAGTATCAGCGAGATCCCCGCCAGGGCCAGGGTGGTCCCCGTGAGCATGGACACGATGTTGCGGCTGCCGATGTAGGCGAACATCACCGTGGGGCCGGTGGCCTCCGCGGCCTTGATGTGCCGGGCGTTCGCCGCCACCCACTCGTCGGCTGCCTGCTTGAGGGCCAGAACCTCGCGGGTGGACAGGATGCGGGTGGACACCACCATGCGGGTGGCCGACTTGTCCACGTTGATCTGGTTGTTGAGATCCAGCCCGTAGGGCAGCGACATCTCGTACAGCAGCAGGTACTGCGCCGCCAGGTTGCGCTGCTCGGGCAGGCGGTACCAGGCCGGGTCGTCCCCGTGCATGTTCTTGTTGAGCCGCTTGAACACGTCCGTGATCACGTTGACATGGCGGGTCTCGGGCCGCTCCCGGTACCAGCGGGCGAAGGCCTCCACCTCCCGCAGGAACGCCGGGTCGCTGATGCCGCCGGGGGTGCCGGACTCCAGCGAGTAGTCGAACACGTACAGGCCGGTGAGGTGCCGGTCGGTGTAGTCGGCATCGCGCCGGAACTCGATGTCGGTGTCGAAGTAGTGCACGAAGACATCGTTGAGTTCGTTGCGCGGGATGAAGGCCACCAGCACCAGCACCACCGCGGTACTGCCCCACAGCAGGGGGCGGCGGCGGCGAACCACGAACTCGGCGAACCGCTCCATCACGCCGGGGCGCTCGCCGCGCCGGATCTCGATGCGCACCGGCAGCAGGGAAATGAGCGCCGGCAGAAAGGTCACCGAGAGGATGAACGAGGCCAGTACGCCGAAGGCGACGATGTTGCCCAGGTGGCGGAACGGCGGCACCTCGGAGAAATTCATGCTGAGAAAGCCCAGCGCCGTGGTGACGCTGGTGAGAAACACCGGAAACAGGTTGAGCCGCAGCGACTCCGTGATGGCCTCGTCCTTGGTCCGCCCCTGGCGCAGCTCGTGCAACAGGCTCACCACCACGTGCACCGAGTTGGCCACCGCCACGGTGAGGATGATGGTGGGGGCCGAGGCCGAGGGCGGCGTGATGGGAAAGCCCACGTGGCCGGCGGTGCCCATGGCGAACAGGATGGAGAGCACGATGACCCAGAACACCCCGGCGGTGGCCGGCAGGTAACGGGTGAACAGGACCAGGGCCGCCAGCACCCCGGCGGCCAGCAGCCAGGGCACGGCCGCCGCCGGCAGCAGCCCGGCGGCCACGGCACCGCCGGCCAGCCCGGTGACGGCCACCGATGCCGCGGTGCCGCGCAGGCTGCCCTGGAAGTCCCGCAGCAGCAGGGCGAGGGTGGCGATCATCAGGGCGAAGCCCAGCAGCACCAGCGATTTCATGTCCCGCTGCGAGGCCTCGGAGAAGGCATTGTTCATCATCACCATGCCGGACAGGCGCACCTCCAGGTGGGGGTATTCCCGGCGCAGGTCGGCGGCCAGGGCGCGGGCCGCGGCCACCACCTCCGGCACCTCCTGGTGCTCGGCCACGCCCGGAAGCTGGATGGTGACGTTGACCGCGGTGACGCGGGCATCGGGTGCCACCAGCCGCCGCACCAGCAGCGGCTCGGCCAGCGCGATGCGGCGCACGCGGGCCAGGGCCGCGCCGTCCAGGGCCGTGGCGTCCGGCACGAGGTCTTCCACCACCAGGTCGTCGCCCTCGGCCTCGGTGTGCTGGAAGTTGGTGATGGACTCCACCCGCGTGGAGTAGGGCAGCTGCCAGGCCCGCTCGGTGAGCGCCTGCACCGCGGCCAGGGTCCCCGGCGTGAAGACGTCGCCGTCCTCCGGGGTCAGCACGAACAGGACGTTGTCCTGCCTGGCATAAGTGGCCTCCACCCGGTCGAAGGCCTGGAGCTGGGGATTGTCCTCACTGAAGAAGACACGGTAGTTGGTGGTGAAGGACAGGTGGCGGCCGCCGCTCAGGGCCACGGCCAGGACCGCCACCGGCAGCAGCAGCACCAGCGGCCAGCGCCATCGCAGCACCCACGGGCCCCAGTTGTTTTCCAGTCGGTGCATGGCGGTGACCTCCTTGCTCAGTCTCGGTCGCGGGGCGGAACCAGGCCATGGAGCAGCAGATCCACCACGCTGCGGGCACGGGCCTCCAGCTCCTCCATGGGACAGATGCTCATGAACAGTGGCAGCTGGAACATGGCCAGGGCCGCGTGAATGGCGCGGGCGGTTTCCGTCCGGTCCACCTCGCGGAACTCGCCCCCCGCCGTGCCCTCGGCCAGCAGCCGCTCCAGGAGTGCGCATTCCGCCTGCACCTTCCAGTCCACCACGTCACGCCGCTCGGCGACGATGAACTCCACCAGCTCATGGACGTGGGGCTGGCTGGAAAACTCCTCGTGGGTGTAACGCAGGAGGGTCAGGGCGAACTGCCGCAACCGGTCCGCCGCGCCGCCGCCGCCCGCCACCACCTGCTCCAGCAGGGCCAGGCGTTCGCCCAGGCACTCCATGGCGCAGGCGGCGGCGATGGCCTGCTTGTTGTCGAAGTAGCGGTAGAGGTTGGCCGCCGACATGCCCACGTCGTCGGCGATCTCGGCCATGGTGGTCTTGCGGTAGCCGTAGCGCTGAAAGCGGTCGCGCGCCGCGGCCAGGATCTCGCGCCGGGTGGCGTCGGTCTCGGGCAACGGGGCGGCGGGCTCGGTCATGGGGGCAAGCGTACCAGAGGTGGCTGAACAATCAAGAAATAATTCACTATTCATTATTCATCCCGGCTCATGGTTGGACCGGAAACCCGGGCAGACCATGAATATCACCTATAATCAACAAGTTATGATATAAATGGAGAAGGCGTCCGGGGCCACGCACGGGCCGGCTAGCCTGTCGGGACGCTTGACAGGATTGCGGTGCGGACCTAAATAGCGGCCGAGGAGGGACCGATAACCGCTATGGGGACGGCGCCGGCAGCACCGGCCCGGACCAGGGATGCGGCCCCGCCGCGACGGGGCACGCCACTGAAGCTTGAGCAGCCTGGAAGTGGGGTGTTGAGCAACATGGCAGAGAAGATTTCCGGCAACGATTCCGGCGAATTCTCCAACCCTGATCGCGTGGGCGCACTGGACGACGACCTGCTGGGAGTGGACGGGGACAGCGAGGCGGACATCCCTGACGACGTGCCGCCGCCCACCCGGGCCCAGCGCGCACTGGCGGCCCGCCGCCGCCTGGAACAGCTCATGGAGGCCCGGCGCCTGAAGGAACAGATCGCAGACGACCTGTTCGACGCCGACATCTGAACCCGGCTCCCGCTGCCCCGGCGGGTGCGCCGGCGGCGGTCGTTATACCGGCGGGCAGCAGGCGACCCGGTTGCGGCCCTCCGACTTGGCCCGGTACAGGGCCTGGTCGGCGCGCTGGATGAGTTCGTCCAGCTCCACCCGGCTGCCCGGGTCCATGCCGCATACCCCCACCGAGACCGTCACCACCGGCGCCACTCCCGACGAGGCATGGGGGATGCCCAGGGCCTCCACGCCCTCGCGGATGGCCTCGGCGATCTGCTCGGCGCCCACCTGCGGCGTGTCGGGCAGCAGGGCGACGAACTCCTCGCCGCCGTAGCGGGCCACGATGTCCGACGGCCGCTTGAGCACCTCGCGGATCCCCTGCGCCACCCGCCGCAGGCATTCGTCGCCGGCCTTGTGGCCGTAGGTGTCGTTGTAATCCTTGAACTTGTCCACGTCGATGACCAGCAGCGACAGGGGCACCCAGTTGCGGCGCGCGCGCTTCATCTCCACCTCGGCCAGGTCATAGAACTGGCGCCGGTTGGGCAGGCCGGTGAGCTCGTCGGTGACCGCGAGCTGGCGCAGCTCCTGGTTGGCCTGCTCCAGGAGCTGCTTCCAGTTGCGCAGGGCCTCCTCGGCCCGGCTGCGCCGTTCGTCCTGCCGGCGCAGCAGCCACCAGGCGGCGGCGCCGTAGGCGGCGAACAGCAGGATGACGAGGCCGGCCAGGGCCACCACTTCGCGGTTGTAGCCGGTCAGCAGATCCGGTTCCAGCAGTGCGGCCAGGCGCCAGCGGGTCCCCGGCACCGGCTGGCTGTAGATGAGCCGGGCGCGTTCGTCCGGCGCCAGGCGGTCACCGTCCCGGGGCAGGGACCCGCGCACGCCCTCGTCCGTGACCTCGATGAGATCGGGCTCGTCGTCCCTGAGCAGCAGCAGGTGCTGGCCGGGCGGCGCCGCCAGCCGCAGCAGCTTGACGATGTGGTCGAAACCGAAGCTGATGAAGAAGAAACCGCCCCGCTTCCCGTCGCGCCAGGGCACCACGATGTCGTAGTGGGGCCGCCCGGGGTCGGGATGCAGGCGCACCCGGGCCGGGGCGCCGGCGGCCACCGCCTGCAGGTCCGCCAGGCACAGGGGGCCGGGGGCCATGTCCGGATCCTCCACCAGGACCCGCCCCTGCCCGTCGGCGATGGTGAATGCGAACCGGCCGGGGAAGTACATGCGGATGCGGCGGTGCAGCACCCTGCCCACCTCGGCGTTGGCCGGGTCCGCGGCCAGCAGGCCGATGAACCGGGCCTGGTCGGCCACGAACAGCTCCACCTGCTCGCGGCGCTCGGCGAGCTGCCGGCCCAGCTCCGCCGCGGTGACATCCACCGCGCGCCGGGCCAGCTGGTGCTGGTAGTCGCGGAAGTCGTTCATCCGCAGCCAGGCGGTACCGGCCACCACCAGGCTCACCAGCAGCACCGTGGCCAGGATGAACAGGTGCGCGTACTTCATGCCGCTGCCTGCAAGGCGCCCCTCACCCGGAATCCGTCCCTGCAAGTGTAGGGCAGCCGGGACGGTGGTGCAGGACCCGGGCCGCGGCGGGCGCCGGACCGCGCCTGGCCCTCCGCGGCTCAGCGCCGGCGGCGGGCGCGGGGATGGGCCTGGTCATAGACCCGGGCCAGGTGCTGGAAGTCCAGGTGGGTGTAGATCTGGGTGGTGCCGATGTCGGCGTGGCCCAGCAGCTCCTGCACCGCCCGCAGGTCGCCGCTGGACTCCAGCAGGTGGCTGGCGAAGGAATGGCGCAGCATGTGGGGATGCACCGGCACCTCCAGCCCCAGGCGCCGGCTCCAGTACCGGAGCCGGGCCTGGACGCCGCGGGCCGACAGCCGCCGCCCGTGGCGGCCCACGAACACCGCCGGCTCGTCCGCGGCGGCCAGCCCCGCGCGCACCGCCAGCCACGAGGCCAGGGCCTCGCGGGCCTTGCGGCCCACGGGCAGGCGCCGGTCCTTGGCGCCCTTGCCCGTGACCTCCACCATCCCCTCCTCCAGGTCCAGGCGGGCCAGGTCCAGCCCCACCAGCTCGGCCAGGCGCAGGCCGGAGGAGTACATGAGTTCCAGCATGGCACGGTCGCGCACGGCCAGGGGCCCGTCGCCGGGCACCTCCATGAGTGCGGCGGCCTGGTCCACGTCCAGGGTCCGGGGCAGGGGGCGCCGGGCCCGCGGGGCCCGCACCCCGCGGGCGGCATTGGCCGGCAGCCGCCCCTGCCGCACCAGGTGATCCAGCAGGCCGCGCAGGGCCGCCAGGCGCCGCTGCAGGCTGCGCCCGCCCAGCCCGCGGCGGTGGCCGGCGGCCAGGAGCGAGCGCACGTGGTGCTCGGTGAGCTGCTCCCAGCGCGCCACCCCCTGCTCGTCGCAGAACGCCGCGCAGGCCGCCAGGTCGCGCCGGTAGCCGCGCAGGGTGTGGGGGGACAGGCGGCGCTCGCCGGCCAGGGCCCGGAGATAGTCTTCGACCTGGGCGCGGGCCTCGGCGTCCACCGGCCTACTCGCGCAGGTGCGGGCGCAGGACGCGGGCGATGACATCGCCCAGGTGGGCCAGGAACAGGGTGCCCATCTCGGCGTGAAAGCGGTCGCGCCGGCGGCTGCCGATGGCCAGCAGGCCCAGCGGCCGCTCGCGTTCCGGCAGGCGCAGGGGCACCAGGGCGGCCGAGGCGATGGCCCCCGCCTCGTCGGCGAACAGCGAGTCGAGCTGGCCGGACTTGAGCCGCCCGCACACCGGCCGCCCGCCGCGGATGACCTTCTCGAACGCCCCCAGCACCGGCTCGCTCCAGTCCACGAACTCGGGCCGGCCGGCCAGCCGCGCGTCGGCCGGGCGGAACAGGCGCAGCACCACCGCGTCGGCCTCGAAGTCCGCCAGCAGGCGCTCGCGCACGGTGTCCAGCACCGCCTCCAGATCGCGGGCGTCCAGCAGGGCCAGCACCAGGGCGTGGATGCGCTCCACCAGCTCCTCGTTGAGGCGGGCGTTGTCCACCAGCCGCTGGAGGCGGCGGCGCAGCTCGTCCTTCTGCTCCCGCAGCACGCCCACCTGGCGCTCGATGAGGGACACCGCCCCGCCCGCCTCGTGGGGCAGCACCATGTCGCCCAGCAGTTCGCGGTGGCGCTCGAAGAAATCGGGATGCTCGCGCAGGTAGCGTGCCACCTGCTTTTCCTGTTCGCGGTCCGGCTCCTCGGCCTGCTGGATGCTCATAACTCGATTCGCCCCTCGAACACGCGGGTGGCCGGGCCGGTGAGCAGCACCGGCGCATCGATGCCGGCCCAGCGCACTTCCAGGCGCCCGCCCGGCAGGTCCACCGCAACCTTATCACCAAGCCGCCCCTGCTGGCGACCCACCACCACCGCGGCACAGGCCCCGCTGCCGCAGGCCAGGGTCTCGCCGGCGCCGCGCTCCCACACCCGCAGCCGGATGCGGGCGGCATCCACCACCTCCATGAAGCCCACGTTGACCCGGGCGGGAAAGCGCGGATGGTGCTCGATGGCCGGGCCCAGGCGCGCCACCGGCGCCCGGTCCACGTCCGCCACCACGAGCACCGCGTGGGGATTGCCCAGGGACACCGCGCCCAGCTCCACCGTCTCGCCGTCCACCTCCAGCGTGTACGCCGGCGCCGGGGCCGGGGCCTCGAACGGGATGGCGGCGGGTTCGAACCGCGGGCGGCCCATGTCCACGGTGATCCGGCCGTCGGGCTCCACCACCAGGGTGAGCGGACCGGCGGCGGTCTGCACCCGCAGGCGCTCGCCCTGCCACAGGCCGTGATCGATGACGAAGCGGGCGAAGCAGCGGGCGCCGTTGCCGCACTGCTCCACCTCGCCGCCGTCGGCATTGAAGATGCGGTAGCCGAAGTCCACCTCCGGTCCCGGCGGCGGCTCCACCAGCAGCACCTGGTCGCAGCCCACGCCGAAGTGGCGGTCGGCGAGAAAGCGCACCTGCTCGGGCGTCAGCGCCACCGCCTGGTTGACCGCGTCGATGACGACGAAGTCGTTGCCCAGGCCGTGCATCTTGGTAAAGGCGATCTCCACGGGCACTCAGTCCGGCAGCCGGCGCTCCAGGGCGAACAGGTCGGGGATGCGCTCGCGCTCGCGCACGCAATGGTGGCGGTCGCCGTCCACCATGACCTCGGCCGCGCGCGGACGGCTGTTGTAGTTGGAACTCATGGAGAAACCGTAGGCCCCGGCCGAGCGCACGGCCAGCAGGTCCCCCTCGGCCAGGGCCAGCTCGCGGCCCTTGCCCAGGAAATCACCGGTCTCGCACACCGGGCCCACCACGTCATAGACACAGGCGGCGGTGTCGCCGCGCGGCACCACCGGCACGATCTCCTGCCAGGCGTCGTACAGGGCCGGGCGCAGCAGGTCGTTCATGGCCGCATCGACGATGGCGAAGTTCTTGTGCGCGGTGTGCTTGAGGTACTCCACCCGCGTGAGCAGCACCCCGGCGTTGCCGGCGATGGCCCGCCCCGGCTCCACCAGCAGCTCCAGGTCGCGCGTGCCCAGGGCCGCGTCGATGGCCCGCGCATAGTCCGCCGGCTCGGGCGGGGTCTCGTCGCGGTAGCGGATGCCCAGCCCGCCGCCCAGGTCCAGGTGGGAAAGGTGGATGCCCTGGTCCGCCAGCCGATCCACCAGGGCCAGCACCCGTTCCAGGGCATCGACGAAGGGGGCGGTCTCGGTGAGCTGGGAGCCGATGTGGCAGTCCACCCCCAGCACCTCCAGGTGGGGGAGCTGGTGGGCGCGGCGGTACACCGCCTCGGCGGCCTCGATGTTGATGCCGAACTTGTTCTCGCGCAGGCCGGTGGAGATGTAGGGATGGGTGCGGGCATCCACGTCGGGGTTGACCCGCAGCGACACCGGAGCGCGCACTCCCAGCTCCCCGGCCACCCGGTCGAGGCGCTCCAGCTCCGCCTCCGACTCCACGTTGAAGCAGCGGATGCCCGCCTCCAGCGCCCGGCGCATCTCGTCGGCACGCTTGCCCACCCCGGAGAACACCACCCGCGCCGGGTGGCCGCCGGCGGCCAGCACCCGTTCCAGCTCGCCCACGGAGACGATGTCGAAGCCCGCCCCCAGCCGGGCCAGCACGTCCAGCACCGCCAGATTGGAGTTGGCCTTGACCGCGTAGCACACCAGGTGCGGGCGCCCGGCCAGGGCCTGGTCGAAGGCGCGGAAATGGCGCTCCAGGGTGGCACGGGAGTAGACGTAGCAGGGCGTGCCGTGGTGCTCGGCGATGGCGGTCAGGGGCACCGCCTCGGCGTGGAGCACGCCGTCGCGATAGGTGAAGTGGTCCACGGCCCTAGCGTTCCGCCACCGCGCGGCTCTCCTGCGGCAGGTACAGCGGGCCCTTCTTGCCGCAGCCGGCGGCCGCGAGCAGCAGGATCAGCAACGGCAGGAGGCGCAGCAGGGTGGACATGGACGGCATCCCGGACATGGCGGCGATATGCGATTATACGCGCCCGCCGCCGCCCGTGCCCACCGGGCCGGCCCGGGAACAGGGGGCGGCCGGCGCCGTCCATGGTATGGTGAGAACCTGCCCCGGGGCGGCGCCCTGCGCATCCACCCCTGCCGGCAACGAGACCCGCGTCGTGAACATCCGCCGCAGCATCTTTCTCTGGATCTTCGTCGCCACCATCCTGCCCCTCACCGGGCTGGCGCTGGCGGCGACCTATTACGTCCAGACCAGCCACCGCCAGTCACAGGAAGCGGACATCGCCGCCGGCCTCGGCAACCTGGCCGGCGAGATCCGCCGCCGCCACCAGGCGGAGCAGGCCCTGGTCCTGGGCCTGGCCCGCTCGCCGGCGGTGCGCGAGATCCTGCCGGTGCTGTACGAACGGCGGCGGGGCAACGCCCACCCGGAGATCAACGTGCGCCGGGCCCGCATCAACCGCTTCTTCCGCGGCCTGGGCACCATCCTGCCGGGCTACTTCGCCATCCGCGTGCTGGACTACCAGGGCAACACCCTGATCAAGGTCAGTCACCGCCGGGTGAGCCCGGCCATCTACGAGGGCATCGAGGGCGTGCCGCTGGTGGAACCGGAACTCAACGACCCGGCCTTCATGCGCCGGCTGGACCGCCTGCCCCGCAAGCGGGTGAGCCTGATCACCCTGCCCCACCGGCTGCGCGAGGCCGAGGACATGAAGCACCTGCCCAAGCAGGACTACATCGTCCCCCTCTACCACCGGCGCCGGCTGGTGGGCGCCCTCACCGTCACCCTGCTGGGCGGCGAGCTGGACCGCATCATGGAACACGCCCCGCGCCTGCACCAGGGCCGGCTGCTGCTGGTGGAACTCAACCCCGACCACGAGGCCCGCAACGGGCTGGTGCTGTTCGACGACGCCCGCAACCTGCGCCTGGCCCAGCCCCGGTCCGGGCCGCTCATGGTGGACGATCTGCTGGACCAGGCGGTGGCGTCGGCGCTGGAGGGCGAGGACGGGCGCCTGGCCCTGCCGGGCGGACGCACCCTCTACTACACCGCCTTCTTTCCCGCGCAGGACGAGCTGGTCAACTGGGTCCTGGCCCTGGTGGTGGAGGACAACCGCCTCACCGCCCCCTTCCGCCAGATCCGCGCCGCCATCTGGGGCGTCGCCGGCGTGGCCCTGTTCATGACCCTGGGCCTGTCCGGGATCGGCGTGCGCAACATCGCCCGGCCGGTGCGCACCCTGGCGGCCCGCCTCAAGCAGTTCGCCGACGGCCACCGCGAGGTCCGCGCCGGCGTGCGCTCGCGCGTGGACGAGATCCGGGAGCTGGGCGAGGCCTTCGACTACATGGCCGACACCATCGTGCGGGTGGAATCGGAGCGCGACCGCGCCCGCGAGCTCATGCTGCGCAGCGCCAAGCTGGCCAGCCTGGGCCAGATGGCGGCGGGTATCGGCCACGAGCTCAACAATCCGCTCAACAACATCCTGTCGTATGCCAAGCTCCTGAAGCGGGCCCTGCCCGACGACCCCGACCTGCGGCGCGACCTGGACTCCCTCCAGCAGGAGGCCCTGCGCGCCACCGAGATCGTGCGCGGGGTGCTCAACTTCGCCCGCCAGGTGCCGCCGCGCTACGGCGAGTTCCGGCTCGGGCCCTGGCTCGCCGCCACCGCGGCGCTGGTGGAGCAGGCAGCCCGGGCCCGGCACGTGGACCTGCGCCTCCTCGACCGCTGCCCGCCGGACCAGACCATGGAAGGCGACAGCGGCCAGCTCCAGCAGGCCCTGGTCAACCTGCTGCTCAACGCCATCGCGGCCAGTCCCGAGGGCGGCCAGGTGGTGGTGGGCGCGCGCTGTGACGGCGACTCCGTGCTCGTCACCGTGCGTGACGAGGGCACCGGCATCGACGAGGCCGTGCGCGACCGGCTGTTCGATCCGTTCTTCACCACCAAGCCCGAGGGCGAGGGCACCGGCCTGGGGCTGTCCATCGCCCTGGGCATCGTGGAGCACCACGGCGGCAGCCTGGACCTGCACAACAACCCCGACCAGGGCGCCACCGCCAGCATGCGCCTGCCCTTGCGCCGGCCGCAGCCATCGGCCGATACTGGCGGCGGCACCGGTGATGCCCCATGAACGACGCCACCCGCCCCACCATCCTGTTCGTCGACGACGACCCCAAGGCCGGCGAGCTCATGCTGCGCTTCTCGGCCGGGGCCGACTACGACTGCGAGGTGTTTCGCGATCCCGCCGCGGCCCTGGAGCATTTCCTCCATCGCGGCGCGGCCATGATCATCACCGACCTGCGCATGCCGGGCCTGAGCGGCATCGAGCTGCTGGCCAGGGTGCGCGAGCACGACAACGACGTGCCGGTGGTCATCGTCACCGGCTACGCCGACGTGGAGAGCGCCATCGAGGCCCTGCGCCTGGGCGCCACCGACTTCATCAAGAAACCCTTCGACATGGACGAGATGCGGGTGCTGGTGGAACGCACCCTGGCCCACCGCGCACTGGTGGAGGAAAACCGCCTGCTGCGCCGCCAGCTCGGCCGCCAGGAGCGCTTCTCCGACCTGCTGGGGGGCAGCGACGCCATGCAGCAGGTCTACCGGCTCATCGACAAGGTGGCCGACATCCGCTGCAACGTCATCATCGAGGGCGAATCCGGCACCGGCAAGGAACTGGCCGCGCGCGCCATCCACCACCGCAGCCAGTTCGCCGAGCGGCCCTTCGTGGTCATCGACTGCGGCGCCCTGTCCGACACCCTGCTGGAAAGCGAGCTGTTCGGCCACGAGAAGGGGGCCTTCACCGGTGCGGTCACGGCCAAGCGCGGCCTGCTGGAGGCCGCCTCCGGCGGCACCGTGTTCCTGGACGAGATCGGCAACATCTCCGATGCCATGCAGATCAAGCTGCTGCGGGTGGTCCAGGAGCAGCAGGTGACGCGGGTGGGCGGCGTGCGCCCCATCGACATCGACGTGCGTTTCATCGTGGCCAGCAACCAGGACCTGGAACGGCTGGTGGCGGAGGGCCGGTTCCGCCACGACCTGTACCACCGCCTCAACGTGGTCAAGCTGCGCATGCCGCCCCTGCGCGAGCGGCGCGACGACATCCCGCTACTGGTCCAGCACTTCGTGGACCACTTTGCGCGCCGCTATCACCGCGAGGTGGTGGGCTTTGACGCCGCCAGCATGCGCCGGCTGCTGGAGTATCCGTGGCCGGGCAACGTGCGCGAGCTGCGCAACCTGGTGGAGCGCCACGTCGCCCTGGCCGACGGCCCGGTGCTGGAGCTGGAACCCCTGCCGGCGGCACCGCCCCGGGGCGACGGCATCGACGCCGACTGGCCCACGCTGCAGGAGCTGGAACGGCGCTACATCCTGCGCGTGCTGGAGCACTGCGGTGGCAGCCGCGAGAAGACCGCCGCCACCCTGGGCATCAACAAGTCCACCCTGTGGCGCAAGCTCCAGGCCTGGCGGCGCGAGGGACTCGCCGACGAGACCGACTGAAGACCGGCCTCCCGCTGCATCGCCCTTTGCAACGTCATCGTGCAATGTGCACGGCCCGGCCGGCAGAAACCGTCACAAGCCCTTGAATTTCCGTCCCTTCGGGCTGGCCCGCCTTTTGCGACGGGTCGAGCACCGACCGACGGTTTCATCCCAACGTTGAGGAGAGAATCATGCTACGCAGAACGTTTCTGAAGGGGAGCCTGGCCACGGGGACGGTGGCGGTGGCGGTGAGCGCGGGGCTGCTGAGCCC
>JALUTW010000037.1 GCA_027021685.1 Chromatiales bacterium
CGCGCTGCTCGCCGCCGGCCTGGTGGCAGTGGCCCTGCACGGTGTGGTGCTGTTCTCCGGCCTGCGCGGGGAAACCGGCCTCGACCTCAGCTTCTTCACCATGCTCTCGGCGGTGAGCTGGCTGGTGGCACTCATGCTGCTCGTGGCGGCGCTGCGCCGGCCGCTGGAGAACCTGGCCATCCTGGTCCTGCCGCTGGCGGCCCTGGCCCTGGGCCTGCGCCTGGCCAGCGACCAGCACCACTATCTGCCGGCGGGCCTGCCGCCGGGGCTGGAGGCGCACATCCTGGTCTCGGTGCTGGCCTACAGCCTGCTGTCCCTGGCGGTGGTCCAGGCCCTGCTGCTGGCGGTGCAGGAGCGCCACCTGCACCGGGGCCATGCCGCGGGGTTCGTGCGCATGCTGCCGCCGCTGGAAACCATGGAGCGGCTGCTGTTTCGCATGATCGGCCTGGGCTTCGCCGTCCTGTCCCTGGCCCTGGTGCTGGGCGCCCTCTACGTGGAGGACCTGTTCGCCCAGCACCTGGTGCACAAGACCGTGCTGTCGGTAGCAGCCTGGGTCCTGTTCGGCCTGCTGCTGGTGGGGCGCTGGCGTTTCGGCTGGCGCGGGCGCACCGCCATCCGCTGGACCATCTCCGCCTTCGTCCTGCTCATGCTGGCCTACTTCGGCAGCAAGCTGGTGCTGGAACTCATCCTCGGCACCTGACCCCGGCACCCGTCCCCGCACCGTGAGCGAGATCCCCACCTACATCCTGGGCATCACCCTGGTCCTGCTGCTGGGGCTGTCGGGCTTCTTCTCCGGCTCCGAGACCGGGCTGATGACGCTCAACCGCTACCGGCTGCGCCACCTGGCCCGGACCCGGCGCACCGGCGCGGCCCAGGCCCAGCGCCTGCTGCAGAAACCGGAGCGGCTCATCGGGCTGATCCTGCTGGGCAACAACCTGGTCAACGTGGCGGCGGCGGTGGTCACCGCCGAGATCGGGCACCGCCTCGGCGGCGACGCCGCGGTGGCCATCGCCTCGGGCCTGCTCACCCTGGCCCTGCTCATCTTCTCCGAGATCACGCCCAAGACCCTGGCCGTGCTCAACCCGGAGCGGGTGGCCTTTCCCGCCGCCGTGGTGCTGGCCCCGCTGGGCCGGGTGCTGTGGCCGGTGGTGTGGCTGGTGAACCTGCTCACCCGCGCCCTGTTCCGCCTGCTGGGGGTCTCGCCCGAGGCGCAGCAGGCCCACAGCCTGTCCAGCGAGGAGCTGCGCATCGTGGTCAACGAGGCCGGGGCCATGATTCCCCAGCGCCACCAGAAGATGCTGCTGTCCATCCTCGACCTGGAAAAGGCCACGGTGGAGGACATCATGGTGCCGCGCAACGAGATCGTGGGCATCGACATCAACGAGGACTGGAACGACATCGTGGAACAGCTCAGCACCGCCACCCACACCCGGCTGCCGGTGTACGAGGACAACATCGACCACGTGCTGGGCTTCGTCCACATGCGCAACGTGGTGCGGCTGCTGCAGGACCCGGCCGCCGACAAGGCCGCCCTGCGCGCCATCATCCGCGAGCCCTACTTCGTGCCCGAGGGCACGCCGCTCAACAAGGCCCTGCTCAATTTCCAGCGCGAGCGCCGCCGCATCGGCCTGGTGGTGGACGAGTACGGCGACCTGCGCGGGCTGGTGACGCTGGAGGACATCCTGGAGGAGATCGTGGGCGAGTTCACCACCGACCCCGCCGCCGCCAGTCCCGACGTGCACCGCCAGGAGGACGGCAGTTATCTCATCGACGCCTCCATCACCATCCGCGATCTCAACCGGGCCCTGGGCTGGCAGCTCTCCACCGGAGGGCCCAAGACCCTCAACGGGCGCATCCTCGAATACCTGGAGGACATTCCGGATCCCGGCACCAGCCTGATGCTGGAAGGCTACCCCCTGGAGGTGGTGCAGACCGGCCGCAACAGCGTGAAGACGGTGCGGGTGGAAGCCCAGTGGGTGGGCCGCCAGCCGCCGGCCCGGGATGGCGCGCCAGTTGTGCATCCGGATTAAAAACGGTCTATAATCGCCGGATAATTCAAGAATTTTCGGATCCCCCGTGTCCAAACTCACGCTGTCCTTCAAGGGAAGGGTGCTCAAGATCATCCCCGTGCTGCAGGGGGAGATGGTGGTGGGCCGCGATCCGTCCTGCACCATCCACATCGACAGCCTGGCCCTGGCACCGCGCCACGCGGTGTTCATCACCCAGGGCACCCGGACCGTCCTGCGCGATCTCTCCGGCGAGGAAGGCACCTTCGTCAACAACGAGCGCATCCGCGAGCACACCCTCAAGGACGGCGACCTCATCCGCGTGGGCAAGCACACCCTGAGCTACCAGTACGACGAGGTCATCGAGCACGCCGCGCCGGCCCGCGGGCCCGCGCCGGCCGCCGTGGCCGAGCCGGATCCGGAACCGGCACCCGCCGCGCCCGCGGGCCGGGACGGCCTGCGCCCGGCCTGGCTCCAGATCCTCAACGGCCAGAACCTGGGCAAGACCCTGAGCCTCAACCGCTCCATCACCAACCTGGGCAAGCCCGGCGTGGCCACCGCCGTCATCGCCCGCCGTGACGACGGCTACTTTCTCTCCCATCTGGAGGGTAAAGTTTCGCCCCGGGTGGGCGATGAAGAGATAGGCGACCGCACGCACAAGCTCGAGGATGGCGACATCATCCAGATCGGCAACGTGCGCATGCAGTTCTACTACGAATAGATCCCCGGGCCCGCCGCAGGGAGGTGCCCCATGACCACATCCACCATGGACAAGCGGCACTTCACCCGCATCCCCTTCGTGGCCGAGACCGAGATCGCCTGCCCGCCGGGCGACACCGCGCGCCGTTGCCAGCTCGTGGACATCAGCCTGCGCGGGGCCCTGGTGACGCGGCCCGACGGCTGGACCGGCAAGCGCGACGACGCCTGCCACCTGCGCCTGCTCCTGGCCGAGGACGGCACCGCGCTGGACCTGGACGTGCGCGTGGCCCACGTGGAGGACGACCGCATCGGCTGCGAGATCGTGCACCTGGACGTGGACTCCGCCTCCCACCTGCGGCGGCTCATGGAGCTGAACCTGGGCGATCCGGCGCTGCTGGAGCGCGAGCTGGGCGAGCTCCTGGTCAGCCCGCCTGCAAGGCCGCATCGAGACGGCTGACCCCCACCACCTCCAGCCCCTTGACGGGCTTCCTGGGGGCATTGGCCGCCGGCACGATGGCGCGGGTGAAGCCGTGCTTGGCCGCCTCGGCCAGGCGCTCCTGGCCGTTGAGCACCGGCCGGATCTCCCCCGCCAGGCCCACCTCGCCGAACACCACCGTGCGCGGGTCCAGCGGCCGCCCGCGCAGGCTGGACATCACCGCCAGCAGCGCCGGCAGGTCGGCCGCGGTCTCGCTCACCCGCACGCCGCCCACGACGTTGACGAAGACGTCCTGGTCCGCGGTGGCTACGCCGCCGTGGCGGTGGAGCACCGCCAGCAGCATGGCCAGGCGGTTGGACTCCAGGCCCACCGTGACCCGGCGCGGGTTGGACAGGTGGCTCTCGTCCACCAGCGCCTGCACCTCCACCAGCAGCGGCCGCGTGCCCTCCAGCGTCACCGTGACCACGCTGCCGGCCACCGCCTCGGCGTGGCGCGAGAGGAAGATGGCCGAGGGATTGGACACCGCCTTGAGCCCCTTGTCGGTCATGGCGAACACGCCCAGCTCGTTGACCGCGCCGAAGCGGTTCTTCACCGCGCGCACCACCCGGTAGCGCTCGCCGCTGCGGCCCTCGAAGTAGAGCACCGTGTCCACCATGTGCTCCAGCACCCGCGGCCCGGCCAGGGTGCCCTCCTTGGTCACGTGGCCCACCAGGAACAGCGCGGTGCCGCTCTGCTTGGCGAAGCGCACCAGCTGCGCGGCGCACTCGCGCACCTGGGCCACCGAGCCCGGGGCCGACTGGAGTTCGGCGGTGTAGAGGGTCTGGATGGAATCGATCACCATGAGGCCCGGGCGCTCCTGCTGCGCCACGGCCAGGATCCGCTCCAGCGAGGTCTCGGCCAGCAGCCGCTGGTCGCCCAGGGCCAGACCCAGGCGGTGGGCGCGCAGGCTCACCTGCTCCAGCGACTCCTCGCCGGTGACATAGAGCGACGGCAGCCGCTCGTGCAGCTGCACCACCGTCTGCAGCAGGAGGGTGGACTTGCCGATGCCGGGGTCACCGCCCAGCAGGACCACCGAGCCCGGCACCAGGCCGCCGCCCAGCACCCGGTCCAGCTCGTCCACCCCGGCGGGCACCCGCGCCACCTCCTCGGGCGTCACCTCGCG
>JALUTW010000038.1 GCA_027021685.1 Chromatiales bacterium
CTGCACTGGCCAACCCGGCGAACCCCAACCGCTGTGCCGGCAGTGCCAGCTATGCCAACAATGCCGATGATCGCATCTTCCGTTCATTCGACCTGTCCCTGGGAAATACGGTCCGGGGTGCCAGACTCACCGCCTTCATCTTCCACGACCTGCTCGCCAATGACTTCCTGGACGTGAACGCCGACACCACCGGCACCGACCCCTTCGATGGGGCCAATGACGTCGCCATCGCCCAGCTGACCGGCAACTCCAGCGGCCTGCTCCTGTGGCGCGAGTTCCCCCTCACCCCCTGCGTGGGCATCAGCTCCTGCAGCGTGGGCTTCCGCCTGCGAAGCGATGGAGCCGGTGCCGCCACCGGGGCCATTGTGGTGGGGGCCACGCTGCACCGGGTCGAGGCGGGCGCGACTCCCGCCGCGTTCTTCAACGGCACCTCCATGGCCACGCCCCATGTGGCCGGCCTGGCGGCGCTGGTGTGGGCCCACAACCCCGGCTATACCCATGCCCAGGTCATGGAAGCCATCCGCAGCAGCGGCGACCCTATCTCTTCCCTCAGCAACATCACCACGACCGGGCGCGCGGTGGATGCCGCGGCCGCCCTGCGCTACCTCACCAGACCCACCGGCCTGAGCGTGGTCAATGTCACGGTCAACTAGAGCCGGGCGAAGAAACACCCTGGCATGCCTGGCCGGTCTTTCCGTAGCGTTGGCGCTCCCGGCATGCATGGCGGACCCGCCACAGGAAACCCCGTTGCAGAAGGCCTACCCGCGGACGATCACCCCGGACCGCGTGCCCGGTGAATATCTCGTCAGGGTGGGGGAAAACGGGCGGCAGGGCATCGAACAGGCCTTTTCGGCCTTCGGCGCCGAAATCGTGCGGCGCATCACCGCCGACACCTACCTGGTGCGCCTGGAGCGGGACCCCGGTCCCGAAGCGGTCGCCGCGGCCGCTGCCACGGTCCCGGCGATCCACGCGGTCCAGCCCAACTACCGCTACCGGACGTTCCCCGGGCGGTCTACACCAGGGCGATAAGCAGGATCACGAACAGCACCACCAGGGCCAGCGGCAGGATCACCGCCGGCCAGTCCTTCTTCGCCTGGCGGCTGCGTTCCAGCATCTGCTTGATCCCGGGACGGAACCACAGCAGCACCAGCAGGGCGAGGATGCCCAGCAGCACCTTCTCCCAGGTTTCCATGGGTTCCATTGCACGGCCTCCGTCGGGTAGGGGGGCCTATGGTGCCACAGTCCCGGCGGGCGGGTGAAAAACCTGCCCGGCCCTTTCGCCGCGCCGCGCCCGGCGTGGGTGCAGGCGGGACCGGCTAGGCCAGCCCCAGCAGGGCCAGGATCTCGTCGCGCCGGGCGCGGGCGTCGTGGAAACCGAGGCTGATGAGTTCGCGGGTGTACTCGCGTTCGAACAGCAGGTAACTCATGAGGTCCGACCCTTCCTTGCCATAGGCCCCGATGCCGCGCAGCAGGGCCTTGAGCGGCCACGGCAGCAGGTGGCGGAAGTCGCGCGCCATGGCCCCCAGGTCCCGGGACGGTGCCACCAGCAGGGTGTCGACACGGCGCAGGGGGGTGGCGGCCTCGTTCTGGCCGTCGGAGGGAATGAGGCTCAGGGTCCGGTTGATGCGCTCCAGCCGTTCCAGGTCCGCCTCCAGGCTGTCGAGGAAAATGCTGTTGAGCACGTGGCCGGCGATCTGGGCCAGGCTGGGCGGGTGGTCGCCGGCCACCCGCCGCGGCTGTGGATCCTGTTCGCTGCGGTTGCCGATGACCAGGATCCGCTCCGCCCCCAGGTGGATGGCCGGTGACAGGGGGGCGATCTGGCGCATGGAGCCGTCGCCGAAGTACTCGCGGTGCACCCGCACCGGCTGGAACATGAAGGGGATGGCCGAGGAGGCCATGAGGTGGTCGATGCCGATGCGGGTGCGGCACCCCAGGCGCCGCACCCGCCGCCACGGCGTGATGTCCGCGGCCCCCTGGAAGAAGGCCACCGACTGGCCCGACCCGTAACCCGAGGCGGTCACCGACAGGGCCCGCAGGTGGCCTTCCCTGATCCCGCGCTCCACCCGCGACAGGTCCATGGTCCGCTCCAGGAGCCGGCGCAGGGGCTTGCGGTCCAGCAGGGCGGTGGGGGTGTAGCGGCCCAGGCCGCCGAGCACCATGGCGGCCAGCCAGCGCGCGCCGGTGGCGGCGATGCCGGCCGCATCGGCGCGGAAGACCTGGCCCACGTGGAAGTTGCGCCACACGGCATCCAGGCGCCGCACCGCCCGCTTGAAATCGTCGGGCAGGGAGGCCACCGCCGCGGCATTGATGGCCCCGGCCGAGGTGCCGCAGTAGACGGCAAAGGGGGTGGGACTGTGGGGCGGCAGCCAGCGCGCCACCGCCTTGAGCACGCCCACCTGGTAGGCGGCCCGGGCCCCGCCGCCGGTGAGCACCACCGCGACCACGGGGCGGGTCCGTTCCGAATCCGCTCCGCCGCCGGCGGCCCCGGCTGTGGTGGTCGACGCGCTCATCCCTGGCGGTTCATACCGGTTCCCGGC
>JALUTW010000039.1 GCA_027021685.1 Chromatiales bacterium
CTGCACCCCTCGGACCTCCCGGCCCTGCCCGACGCCACCCTCGCCCTCATCCGGGCCTGCGACGAGGACGGCGTCAGCACCGCCAGGCTGGCCCGCATGGTGGCCGAGGATCCCGTCCTCACCGCGGAGGTCATGCGCCTGGCCAACTCCGCCTGGTTCGGCGTCGGCCGGCGCATCCGGTCGGTGGCCAAGGCCGTCACCCTGCTGGGCCGGCGCCTGCTGCGCAACCTCGTCCTCTACGCCGGGTTCAAGGCCCTGCTGGGCGACCGGCGGTTGTCCCACGTGGACCTGCGGCCTTTCTGGGAGGCCGCGGTGCGCCGCGCCGTGGCCGCCACCCGCCTGGCGGCGGTCGGGCGCCAGGACCCGGACGAGTGCTTCGCCGCCGCCCTGTTCCAGGACCTGGGCCTGCTGGCCCTGTTCTTCGCCGACGACAGCCGGCCCGAGCTGTGGCCCCGGCTCATGGCGGCCGACCCCGAACAGCGCCTGGCGCTGGAGCGGGCCGAGCTGGGCACCACCCATGCCGAGGTCACGGCCCTGCTCGCCCCGCGCTGGGCCCTGCCCGGGACACTGGCCGCGGCCATCGAGGCCCACCACGATCCGGCCGCCTGCCGGGACAACGGCCTGGCGGCGGTCCTCCACTGCGCCGACTGGATGGGCGCGGTGCTGGATCCGGAGGCCGAACCCGGCGCGCGGCTGGAGGAATGCTGCCGGCGCGCGGCGGAACTCCTGGACCTGGACCGCGACGAGGTGGAAGCGCTCATCGCCGCCGCCCCGGAGCAGGTGCGGCTGGCGGCCCGGGCGCTCAACCTGAAGGTCCGCCGCCTGCCCGACCTGCGCCGGCTGCTGTCCGCCGGGGACCGGGCTGCGCCGGCCCCGCGCGACTTCGAGGTCCTGGCCGGGGAGCTGCAGCAGGCCCTGGCCGAACGCAACCGGCTGGCCGCCGAGCTGGAACAGGAGCTGCAGCTGGCACGCGAGATCCAGGGCAGCCTCCTGCCCGCCCATCCCGGGGGGGACTTTCCCATCTTCGGGGTCAACGTCCCGGCCCGGGAGCTGTCCGGTGATTTCTACGATTTCTTCACCCTGGACGACGGCCGCATCTGTTTCAACATCGCCGACGTCTCGGGCAAGGGCGTGACCGCGGCCCTGCTCATGGCCAAGACCTCGAGCCTGTTCCGCTGCCTGGGCAAGCGCATTCACAACCCCGGAACCCTGCTCAAGATCCTCAACGAGGAGATCTGCGAGACCGCCATCCGCGGCATGTTCGTGAGCATGGTGGCCGGCGTCTACGACCCCCGCAGCCGCCGCGTGCGCCTGGCCAATGCCGGGGGCCCGCCGGCCCTGCTCATGGATGCCCGCGGGGCGGCCGAACTGGTGCCCGCCGACGCGGTGCCGCTGGGCGTCGTGCCCGAGGCCGAGTTCCCGCTGCGGGAGCTGGACCTGCGCGACCGCTGCCTGTACCTGGTCACCGACGGCGTGACCGAGGGCCTGGCCGAGCGCAACGGGCCGGTGGAGATGGACCGTCTCGTGGCCCTGTTGCGGGACTGGGCCGGACGCCCGCCGGTGGAACGCCTCAATGCCGTGGTGGGCGCCCTGCGCGCCAACGAGAACCGCCGCCGCGACGACCTCACCCTGCTGGTGGTCGAGGGCG
>JALUTW010000040.1 GCA_027021685.1 Chromatiales bacterium
GGTGATTGCTGACCTCGGTAAGCGGCAGGGCGCCGGCGATGTCCGCGGCGGCGACGCGCAGCTCGGTGCTCTGCTTGAAATGGCGCAGGGCATCGACGAGGCGCTCCTCGTCCTCCGGCGCCAGCTGGGCGAGGCGCGCGCGCAGTTCTTCGGCCATGGCCGCCCGCCCCGGCGGATGATAGAGGCTGCGCGGATCGAGGAGTTCGTCGAGCAGCATGGGGTGGCCGGCGAGGAAGCGGGCGATCCACGGGCTGGCGGCGCACAGCTTGACCAGCTGGGACAGGGCCATGGGATTTTCCGCCAGCAGGGCGAGATAGACGCTGCGCCGGCCGATGGCCTCGATGAGTTCCAGGGCCCGCAACAGCGCGGCGTCGGGCTGGGGGGTGGCGGCGGCCGCGCCGATGAGCAGGGGCATGAGGTCGTCGAGGCGCGCGCGCCCCTGGGCGCTGAGCAGGCCCGTGCTGCGGCTGGCGCGCAGCAGGGCCAGGCGGCGCAGGACCTCGGCGGGATCTTCGTAGCCGGCCTCGGCGAGGAGGCCGACGGCCTCCGCCTCCTCCGTGGCGCCGCTCCACACGGCCAGCCACGGAGAGGCGCCCTCGCCCTCCTCGCCCAGCTGGGGCGCGGCGAAGACCTGCTCGAAGTGCTGGCGCACGCGCTCGCGGTGCGCGCGCAGGACCGCCTCACAGGCCTCCCAGTCCGCAAGGCCCAGCGACCAGGCCAGCCGCAGGCGGGCGGTCTCGTCGCCGGGCAGGACATGGGTCTGCTGATCCTCGTATTCCTGCAGGCGGTGTTCGCAGTTGCGCAGGAAGACATAGGCCTCGCGCAGCTCGGCCACCACATAGTCCGGCAGGTAGTCGCGCGCGGCGAGGATGGCCAGCACATCCAGCAGGCGGCGTTCCTGCAGGGCGGGCTCAGCGCCGCCGCGGATGAGCTGGAAGGCCTGGGCGATGAACTCCACTTCGCGGATGCCGCCGGCGCCGAGCTTGATGTTGTCCTCCAGTCCCTTGCGCGCCACCTCGCGCACGATGAGCGCCTTCATCTCGCGCAGGGACTCGAAGGCGCCGAAGTCCACGTAGCGCCGGTAGACGAAGGGGCGCAGCATGGCCGTCAGGCGCTCGCCGGCGGCGCGGTCCCCGGCGACCACCCGCGCCTTGATCATGGCGTAGCGCTCCCACTCGCGGCCATGGGCCTGGTAGTAGTGTTCCATGGCATCGAAAGAACTCACCAGCGGACCGGAATCGCCGAAGGGGCGCAGGCGCATGTCCACGCGGAAGACGAAACCGTCGGCGGTGCGCCGGTCCAGCGCCTCGATGAGTTCGCGGCCCAGGCGGGCGAAGAACTCGCTGTTGGCCCACACGCGGGTCTGGCCCGCGGCGGGCACGGTCTCGCCGTCTTCGGGATAGGCGAAGATGAGATCCACGTCGGAGGAAAAGTTGAGTTCCCCGGCGCCGAGCTTGCCCATGGCCAGCACCACCATCTGCTGCGGCGCCCCCGGCCCGGCGGCGTCTTCAGCCTGCCCCGCCGCGCCGCCGCCATGGGGCACGCCCATTTCCCCGCACAGGGCGGCGTACAGCCAGTCCAGCGCGCCGGCGATGAGTACCTCGGCGAGGGTGGAGAGATCGCGCAGGGTCTCTTCGAGCGCCGCGCGGCCGGCGAGATCGCGCCAGGCAATACGCACCATCTCGCGCCGGCGCTGGCGGCGCAGGACGGCGTGCAGGGCATCCCGGTCGGTCAGGCCCGCGAGCAGGGGGGACAGGCGGGCGGCGAGTTCGTCGCTTTCGCGGGCCCGCGTCAGGGCATCCTCGTCGAGGAGCTCGGCGAGCATCTCGGGGTGGCGTTCACAGGCCTGTTGCACGAAGCGGCTCGCCGCCCACACGCGGGGCAGCTCCGCGGCCAGCGGCGAGGCGGCGAGGCGTGCCGCCAGTTCCCCGTTGGCCGCCGCCCAGTCCCGCCAGGCCGTGGCCACGGGCTCGCGCAGGGGAGACGGCAGGGCATCGATGGCGGCTTCCACGGACATGGGCTCCTATGATACCCGTCCGCCGGGAGGACGTCGCCGAAGGGTGGCGGCACGCTCGCGGGGGACCAGCGCAAACGGCCACGCGATGGCGTGGCCGTTGTGGTGCCCCGGGGTGTTTCCCTGGCTAGCGCAGGATGCGAATACGCTGGATTTCCCCCGGGTGACGCCCGTGGTCACCGTCCCGGCGGCGGTGATCACCGGCGCCGTCGTGGTCGCGTCCGGGCCGCTCATGGCGCGGCCGGTCATGACGGGGGCGATCGTGGCGCGGACGATCATGGGCGCGTCGTTCATGGCGCCATTCCCGGCGCTCGTGGCGGCGATGACGCCAGTCATGCCGCGCGTGGCCATCATAGTATCCCCCGTAGCGATGGTGGCGGCGGCCGTAGTACACCGCGCCGGGAACGTAGATACGCTGGATGACGTGGTGGCCGCCCCAGTACGCGCCGTGGTAGGGCGGGACGTAGCCATGGTGGGGGGGTGGCAGGTCCACGTGGGGCAGGCCCAGATCCACGCCGATGCGCACGTCGATCCCGCCCGCAAGCGCCGGGGTGCTGGTGCCGAGCAACAGTGCCGTCAGTACAATCAGCTTTTTCATGATGGTCTTCCTCTTCAGTTGCGGTTGGCATCGCAGCCCGCGCGATGCACGCCTGACGGATGCCCTGCTAGGGCACGATACGCTGGTCGGTGACCCGCTGGCCGGTCCACAGCACCAGTTCCAGCGACGCCCCTTCCGGGCGGGGACCGAGGACACCCAGTCCCACCTGCAGGATGGCGGTGTGCTTCCCCGCCACCTGGCGGGTGAAACTGCCCAGCCTCGGCAGGCTCGCCAGGGCGTCGGCGGGACTCCGCGCGCCCTGCGTCCAGCGACCCGCGAGGGTCACCGTCGTCGCGCCCTCCTGCCCCTGGTTGCGCAGGCTGAGCTTCAGCACGCCCCCCTGGCCAATCACGGCCCGGCCGATCTTCCAGTCGGGCCCGGCGGCCTGGGCGGGCGTGGCCAGCAGCACCAGCGCCAGCAGGCACAGCCTGACCCATCCCTGGGTATGAACGAGCGTGGGCCTCCATCGGTAACAGGGTTCTGGCAAGCTCACGTTCACCTCTGTTGGACGGGTCCGGCCGGCCCGGGTTCCGGCCCCGGATTCATTACCGACGCCCGGCCCGGCCCATCCCGTCTGTCTTGCGGTCTCGTTCATGCCACGTCCCGTGGCCCGGTTGCATCCGTCATGGTCTTCCAGTGCAACGCCCATGCCAGCCTCCTGTTACAGATTATTGTCCTGTCTTTTCAATGACTTGTAATTTACTGGTCCGTTTCGACCGCGCGCTGCATCCTTGCGCGGATGAAATAATTTCATTTTTGAAATTCACTTTTGGGGATCCGAACCGCGCCCGGGCGCGAAACCACCCCCATCCTCACTTGCCCCCCTTCAGGCCGTATTTCTTCACCAGCCGATGCAGCTTGGTGGGATGCAGGCCCAGCGCCGCGGCGGCCTCCTTCTGGTTGCCGTAGCGCGCCAGCGCCGTCGCCACCTGCAGGCGCTCGCAGGCGGCCATGACCGTCTCCCAGGCAGCGGTGCCATCGGGGCCGGAGGTGCCGTCGATCCCGCAGGCACGCAACAGTTGCCGGTAGGCCGCGGCCGTCCCGCCCTCCTCCATGCCGGCATCCGCCGCCCCGGCGGGAGATGGCGCCACGGCATGCCCCCTTGCCGGGGCGCCACTGCCGAGGCTGAAATCCGCCGGCCCCAGCACGCGGGTCTCGGCCAGCGCCACGGCCCGCGCGATGGTGTTCTCCAGCTCGCGCACGTTGCCCGGCCAGCCGTGCTGGGCAAGCAGGTCGAGGGCCGCCGGGGCGATCCCCACCACCGGCTTGTCCAGCTTCTCGGCATAGCGCGCGACGAAAAACTGCGCCAGCGCCGGCAGATCCTCCATGCGCTCGCGCAGGGGCGGACAATGCAACTCGGCGACCTTGAGGCGATAGTAGAGATCCTCGCGGAAGCGCCCCGCCGCCACTTCCGCCTGCAGATCGCGGTTGGTGGCCGCCACCACGCGCACGTCCACCGCGATGGGCCGGGTGCCACCGACGCGGTAGATCTCGTTTTCCTGCAAGGCGCGCAGGAGCTTGGCCTGGGCCTCGAGGCTCATCTCGCCGATCTCGTCGAGAAACAGCGTGCCGCCGTGGGCCAGCTCGAACTTGCCCTGCTTTTGCGCGTGGGCATCGGTGAAGGCGCCCTTCTCGTGGCCGAACAGTTCGCTCTCGATGAGGGCCGCCG
>JALUTW010000041.1 GCA_027021685.1 Chromatiales bacterium
ACCCTACGATTCTCTGTCCTCTGTCTTCTGTCATCTGTCATCTGTCATCTGTCATCTGGATCGCCTAGCGCCGCCCGCGCACGTGGCGCTTGAGGCGGCGGCGCTTTTCGAGCTGGCGGCGGGTGAGCACGTTGCGCCGGCCGGCATAGGGGTTGGCCCCGCTCTTGAACTCGATGCGCAGCGGCGTGCCGGCCAGCTGCAGGCGGCGGCGGAAGCCGTTGACCAGGTAGCGCCGGTATGCCTCCGGCACGCGCTCGGTCTGGTTGCCATGGATGACGATCACGGGCGGATTGCGCCCGCCCTGGTGGGCGTAGCGCAGCTTGATGCGGCGGCCGCGCACCAGCGGCGGCGGATGGGCGGTCACCAGCTCCTGCAGGATGCGGGTCAGGCGCGGGGTCTCGAAGTGGCGGCGGGCGTTGGCATAGGCCTCGGTCACGGCATCCATGACCTCGCCCACGCCGGTGCCGTGCAGGGCCGAGATGAAGAACACCGGGGCGAAGTCCACGAAGGGCAGGCGGCGTTCCAGCTCCTGCCTGATGCGCTGGCGTCGCGCCGGGTCCAGCCCGTCCCACTTGTTGACCGCGATGACCAGGGCCCGGCCCTGCTCCACCACGAAGCCCAGCAGGCTGGCGTCCTGGTCGCCGATGCCCTCGCGCGCGTCCAGCACCATGATCACCACGTTGGCCTCCTCCACGGCCTGCAGGGTCTTGATCACGCTGAACTTCTCCACCGCCTCCCTGACCCGGGCCCGGCGCCGCACGCCGGCGGTGTCGATGAGGGTGAAGCGTTCGCCGTCGCGCTGGAACGGGATGTGGATGGCGTCGCGCGTGGTGCCGGGCACGTCGCAGGCCACCACCCGCTCCTCGCCCAGGATGCGGTTGATGAGCGTGGACTTGCCCACGTTGGGCCGGCCCACCACCGCGACCTTGATCCCGGCCCCGGTGTCCTCTTCCGCCGCCTCGCCGGCGGCGGGGAAGCCGGCCAGCACGGCCTCCATGAGGCTGCGCACGCCGCGGCCGTGGGCCGCGGAGACCGGGTGCGGCTGGCCCAGCCCCAGGGCCCAGGCCTCGGCCAGGGCGGCGTCGGCGTCCACGCCGTCGATCTTGTTCACCACCAGGAACACCGGCTTGCCGGTGGCACGCAGGCGGTCCGCGATCTCCTCGTCGGCGGCGGTGATGCCGTCGCGGGCATCCACCAGGAACAGCACCGCGTCCGCCTGCTCCACCGCCAGCCAGGACTGGGCCGCCATCTGCGCCCCCAGGCCCTCGCGCTCGCCGCCGAGCCCGCCGGTGTCCACCACCAGGTAGGGGCGGCCGCCCACGCGCCCCTCGCCGAACTTGCGATCCCGGGTCAGGCCGGGAAAGTCGGCCACCAGGGCGTCGCGGGTGCCGGTGAGGCGGTTGAACAGGGTGGACTTGCCCACATTGGGCCGGCCCACGAGGGCGAGGACGGGTTTCATGATCGGTCCGGCGGCATCGGTGTCAGCACCAGCAGCGGTATCCGCGCACGGGCGCGCTTCATGCTACATAGCATCCTATATAGCGTACTATATAGGAGCTATATAGCTGATATATAGCATGCTATATAGTATGCTATATAGTGAACGACAACGCCCGCCGCACCCGGGCCGGCCGTTCACTGCCCGGCCAGCCGCCACGCCGCCAGCACTCCGCGGCGATCGTAGGCCAGCAGCGCATCGCGCAGCGGCAGCGGCGGAACGAGGATGTTGTAGGTGCGGGTGTAGCGCGGGACCTCCGCCCCGCTGTCGTCATCGTCGCCGTCCCCGGCCGCCAGGCCGTCCATGCGCGCCCGGGCCACCAGGCGCCCGTCGTCGCGCCGCAGCCAGTGCAGGTAGCCGGCGAAATCACCCACCACGATGTGTCCCTCCACCAGCGCCGGGCCGGTGAGCATGCGGCGGGCCAGGGCGGCCTGCTTCCACAGCGTGGAACCGTTGAACCGGTCCAGGGCCCACACGGTCCCTTCGGCGTCGGCCACGAACACGCGGTAGGGATCCACCGCGATCCCGGCGTAGGCCGACATCTCCCGCACCCACAGCAGGCGTCCCGAGGCCAGCTCCACGCACACCACCCGCCCCTGGTAGCTCACCGCGTAGACCAGGTCGTCGCGCACCACGGGGTCGGCATCCACGTCCACCATGCGCTCCAGCTCGGTGCGCCCGCGCGGCACGCCCACCGGCACCTCCCACAGCACGGTGCCGTCGTTGGCGGTGAGTGCGACGAGGCGCCCGGAGTCGAAACCGGCGACGATGATGCCCTGCCACACCAGCGGCGCGCTGGTGCCGCGCAGGCTCAGCGCCGGGGTGCTGCGGTCGTAGACCCAGCGGCGGCTGCCGTCGGCCCAGGCCAGGCCGTAGAGCCGGCCGTCCCCCGTGCGCACCACCACGGTCTCGCCGGCCACCCGGGGCGGCGCCAGCACCTCGCTGGAGACCGCGGCCTGCCACAGGATGCGGCCGTCGCCGGCGTCCACGGCCAGGACCTCCCCCTGGCTGGTGCCCAGCAGCAGGCGGCCGCGGTGCAGGGTGAGTGCGCCCGCCACCTCGCGCTCCAGCGCGCGCTCCCACAGGAGGCGGCCGGTGGTGGTGTCGAAGGCCGCCAGCACGCCGGCGTGGTCCACGGCCCAGCCCGTGGTGCCGTCGAACACGGGCCGCAGGCGCAGGTACTTGTCGGAGGCGCCCTCGCCCACCTGGAGCGACCACAGGCGCTCCACCCGCGCCGGCGCCTCCAGGACCGGCAGCGGCGCCGGCGGCAGCACCGGCGAGGGCGAGCTGCTGCAGCCGGCGGCGGCCGCCAGGAGCACGAGGCCCGGCAGGTGGCGGGTCACGAATCCTGCCCCCGGGGGGCCGGCGGCAGGAGGTCGCGCTTGATCTCCACCGCCTGCCGCCGCTCGCCGCTGGCCAGGCCGGCCAGGGCCTGGTCGTAGGCGGCCCGGGCCTCGCCCGCCTTGCCCTGGGCGGCGAGGATGTCGCCGCGCAGCTCGGCGTAGTCGGGCGCGTAGCCGCCCGGCTCCGGGCCCGACACCAGGGCCAGGGCCTCGTCGGCGCGGCCGGCGGCCAGCAGCACCCGCCCCAGGCGCAGCCGGGCCAGGTGCTCCAGCCCCTCGTGGGGCGCATGCTCCAGCGCCCAGCGCAGGTGCCGCTCGGCCGCCTCCAGGTTGTCGGCGTCCACCCGCACCCGGGCCATGGCGAAGGCGCCCAGGGTGGCATAGGGCGTGCCGGCGTACTCGGTCACCAGGCGGGTGCCCGCGTCCAGCACCCCCTCGCTGTCGCCGGCGTCGTGGGCCCGCTGCAGGCGGGCGAAGATCTCGCCGGCCGCCATGGACTGCTGCTCCTGGTAGTGGAACCAGTAGCGCACGCCCGCCACCGCGGCGATGCCCAGCACCAGTCCGGCGATGACGGAGCGGCCGTTCTCGGCCCACCACTTCTTGATGGCCTCCACCTGTTCCTGTTCAGTGAGCTGCGGGTCCATGTCTTCTGTTCCTGGGTTGAAGGTTCATCGATGAAGCAGGGCGGCCAGCTTCTGCGCCGCCTGCGCCTGGGGCACCGTCTCCTGCTCGCCGCCGCCGCGCAGCGGCTTGAGGCCCACGGTGCCGGCCTCGGCCTCGGCCTCGCCGAGAATGAGCGCCACCAGCGCCCCGCTCTTGTCCGCGCGCTTGAGCTGGGACTTGAAACTGCCGCCTCCGCAGTGGGCCAGCAGGCGCAGGCCGGGCAGCGCATCGCGCAGCGACTCCGCCAGCACCTGGCCGCGGTGCTCGGCGGCCTCGCCCACCATGACCAGGTAGGCCTGGGGCCGGTAGTCGGCCTCGGGGACCTGGCCCTCGGGCAGCAGCGCCACCAGCCGTTCCATCCCCAGGGCAAAACCCACCGCCGGCGTGGGCTTGCCCCCGAGCTGCTCCACCAGGCCATCGTAGCGGCCGCCGGCACAGACCGTGCCCTGGGCGCCCAGCTCGCCGGTGACCCACTCGAACACGGTGTAGGTGTAGTAGTCCAGCCCCCGCACCAGGCGCGGGTTGTGCTCCCAGGCCACGCCGGCGGCGTCGAGCCGCGCGCACAACTCCGCGAAGTGGGCCCGGGCGGCGTCGTCCAGGTAATCCATGAGCGAAGGGGCGCCGGCCAGCAGGCGCTGGGTCTCGGGTACCTTGCTGTCGAGGATCCGCAGGGGGTTGGTGGTCAGCCGCCGGCGGCTGTCCTCGTCCAGGAGATCGGCGCGCTCCTGCAGCCACGCCACCAGGTCGGTGCGGAAGCGGGCCCGCGACCGGGGC
>JALUTW010000042.1 GCA_027021685.1 Chromatiales bacterium
ACCCGGAGTTCGTCCGCCGCCGCCTCACCGTGATCGACAGCAGCGGGCTGCTGGCCGAGGCCATCCGCCGCCTGCACGAGGACGGATCCATCACCGAGCTGGTTTGGGATTGAGCGAGGGGCTGGGTTCCGGGGGCTGGGTTCCGGGGGCTGGGAAACGGTGGCTGGAGGTTTCATGCACCCCTGTTTTTCCGGCCTCCGCGCTCTGTCTTCTGTCCTCCGTCATCCGTCTTCCGCACTCCGACACCGGCGGTGCCCCGCGCCGATGCCAGGGCGGCCAGCGCGTGCCGGAGATAGTCCTCCGCCTGTTCCCGCCAATGCGCCACCCTGGGCGGGGCGGGATGGTCGTCCAGGTGGGCGATGCACAGTCGCGCCCGCAACTGGGCGCGCAGGGCCTGGTAGAAATCCAGCAGTACCGGCGGGGCGTCGTCGGCGCACCGTTCGCGGTAGAGCCCCAGCACCACCTCGCCCACGAAGGCCGCGCCCAGGCGCCGGCACTCGAGGGCGAGAAACCCCAGCTCGTCCAGCGGGTCCAGCTCGCGGAAGCGGCGGTTGAACTCGAGGCAGTCGATGACCACCGGCGGATCCACGAGGCACACGTGTTCCGGGCGCAGGTCGCCGTGGCCTTCGACGATGCGCCCCGAGGCGGCGCGCGACTCCAGCAGCGCGGCGTGCTCCGCGATGAAGGCCTCCAGCCCCGTGCGCACCGCCGCCACCGCGTCCCGGGACAAGCCGAACCGCGGCTGCGCCAGCAGGCCGTGGTTCACGGCCACCGCCTCCTCCAGCCGCCGGCGGTACTCGCCCGGCGCCAGGCGCACGCGCGGGGCCTCGCGATAGAACGCGGCCAGGCGCCGGCCCAGGGGCTCCACCTCGGCCGGACCCACGGCGCCCCGCCGCAGGCACGCGTCCAGCATGCGCTCGTGCGGCAGGCGGCGGGAGTGCACCAGCCAGTCCACCGGCCGGCCCGGGCCGTCCAGGGCCAGATCGCCGCCGGTGTCGCAGGTGAGCGCCACCACCCCGCGGTAGACGTCGCCCGCCAGCCGCCGGTTGAGCCGCACCTCTTCCTCGCAGAAATGGCGCCGCAGCGCCAGGGTGCTGAAGTCGAGAAAGCCGGTGCGCACCGGCTTCTTCAGCTTGTAGACCTCGGGCCCGGCGAGGAAGACCCAGGACATGTGGGTCTCGATGACCTCCACCCGTTCCGGGCCATGGGGATAGGCCCCGGGGCGGGAGAGAAAGGCCACCTTGGCCGCCGTTTCCACCACGGCGTTCACGGGCGCTCCCCCGCACGCCGGCACGCCGCCAGCGCCTCGCCCCATCGCCGGCGCAGGCGGGACCGCGTGTCCTCGTCGTCCACCGCCGCCTGCAGCTCCGCCGCCGGGACATGAAGGACCACGTTCTCCCAGCCCTCGTTCACCGCGCACTCCACCCGCAGCTCCCAGTCACCGTCGCGCGGCTCCACCTCGAACAGATAGGCGTCCAGGCCCAGCTCGTCGAGGATGGCCGCCGCCGCGTCACGGGCCTTGGCCAGGGCCAGGGTGGAAAGGGTCATGCGGTGTCTCCTCGAATTTCCGCGCGGCCGCGGGGAATCCCGAAATGGATTCCGGCCATCGCCCTACCTTACCAGAAGCCCTTCCGGCAGATGCAGCCGGCCGCAGGCGCTGCGCAGCTCGTCCACCAGCGGCGCGGGGTCGCGGCTGTGACGGCGCGAGAAATGGAACGGCACCAGCCGGGCCACGTTGGCCGCAGCCGCGATCTCGCCGCAGGCGCGGGCGGTGAGATGGCCGTGCTCGCGGGCGCGGTCCCGCTCCGCCTCGGTGAAGGGGGCCTCGCAGAACAGGGTATGGGCGTTGCGTGCCAGTGCCGCCAGCCGCTCGCGGTTGTCCGCCGTGTCCGCCAGGTCCGTGGCATACACCAGCCGCCGGCCCGGGCTCACCAGGATGAACTCGTCGGCCAGCTCGCCGGCGCTCCGCTCCCGGCCGCCGGGCAGCGCGATGCCCTCGTCCCGGCGGCCGGCCGCCAGTGCCTGCTTGAGCCGCGTGAGCCAGGGCCCGGGGGCGAGCCCGCTGGCGGCGAGCCGGTCCTTGCGCACGTGCAGCGTGTGCTCGGGCTCGAAGGCGAAGGCCAGCACCGGGATGCCGTGGTCCAGCTCCACCGCGCGCACCCTGAAACCAGGCTCCGCCAGCAGGACCCCGTCCGCCGCAGGCCGCTCCGCCAGGGCCTCGTGCCCCGGCCGCCCGGCCCGGATGCGCCAGCACTGCACGACGCCGCCGTGCAGCTCGCACACCTCGAACGCCGGCCCCCGGTCCCCCACCCGGTCCCAGGTGAAGGCGCCGACGAAGGCCGCCACGTGCCCGGCCAGGCCCGGCGGCCCCCACAGGCGGCAGGGCGGGAACCCGCCCACCCGCGAGCGCAGCAGCCACTGGAAGCCGCCCAGGTGATCCATGTGGGCGTGGGAGACGAAGACGTCGCTCACCCGGTGCGCCACCCGCGCCGGCAGGCGCCGGCCCTCGCCCAGGTCGAACAGCAGGCTGCGCCCCAGGTGGCGCAGGCGCACGTGCAGCAGGGGATCGCCCCACACCCCGTTGACCAGGATCGCGTCCACCGGCCCCACCCGCACCGCCAGGGGCGGCGAGGCCGGCACCTCCTCGCCGCCGTGCCCCGGCGGGGACGCGGCATGCACGCGGGCGAAGGGCTCGGCGGTCTCCAGCTCGCCGCGGGGATTGCGCCGGGCATCGCGCACCAGCAGCACCCGGCCCCGCGGGGCCGGGCCCGGGGCCCGCAGCACCACGCAGCCGCCCTCCACCGCCTCCACCTCCCCCAGGGTTTCCGGCACCCCGTCCCGCAGCACCGCGGCCTGGCGTCCGGGCCAGGCCTCGGGGACATCCAGCGGCGGCGGGGTGCCCGCCAGCGCCAGCCCCTCCAGCGGCAACCGGTGGCGCGAGGCCGCCTCCAGGTATCGCTCCCAGGCCGCCGTGCGCGCGGCGGCCCGGCGGCGGCGGCCGGGGCGGGCCGCGGCGGCCGGCGCCTCCACCTGGACCCGGGGCAGGGGCAGGGCCGCCACCGCCGCGGGCACCGCCCGGGTCCGCGACAGCCACACCACGGCTTCCATCCCGGTGGCCTGGGCAAGGGCGGTGACGAGCTCGGCGCCGGCCACCCCCCGCACCACCCCGGGGGCGTCCACCAGCAGCACGCCGCTGCCGGCGCGCCCGGCCAGCTCCGCCGCGGCCTGCACCAGCGGCAGCCGGAAGCGGCCCGCATCCAGGCTGCACAGGGCGGCCAGGGCCTCCACCGCCCAGCCCTTCCCGCTCCAGCGCGCCAGGCCCAGGGCCCCGGGCGGGCCGAAGGCCGGGGTGCCGGGATCCGCACCCAGGCACCAGCAGGCCTGCCCGTCCCCGGCCAGCACCCGCGCCATGCCCGCGGCCAGGGTGGACTTGCCCGTCCCCGGCGCCCCCGCCAGCAGCAGGCGCCGGGCCGCACCGGCGGCCGCCAGCACAGTGCCGGGCTCGCAGGGCAGCCACGCCGGTCCTGGAGCATCCACTGTGGCCATGCCTCCATGATGCGGGCGGGCGGAAGGCCCCGCAATGCGGCAGGTCAACCCGGAACGGTCCTGCGCGTTACAAACTACAAAGCAACCAGACCGGAGGCACCGTCCGCCCATGAGGAGCCTGGCATTCCTCGCATTTCCCGCTCTCCTGCCCCTGGCCGCCTGTGCCTCGCCGCCGCCGGCCCACCCGCCCCGGCACGCCCACGTCGTGGTGGTGCCCAAGGCGCCGCCGCCGCCCAAGGTGGTGGTGATCCCCAGGGCCCCGTCCCACCGCCACGTCTGGATCCCCGGCCACTGGGCCTGGCGCCGCGGGGCCTGGGTGTGGGTCCCCGGACGCCACGTCCTCGCGCCGCGGCCCGGGGCGCGCTGGGTGCCCGGTCACTGGGTGCGCCGCCGCGGCGGCTGGGTCTGGATCCCGGGCCACTGGAGTCGGCGCTAGCAGGATGTCGAAAAAGGTCATCCTGGCCTTTTCCAACGCGCCGAACCCGGCGCAGGTCCGGGTTCGGCCACGCCGAATCAGCCGCTTGCGCGGCTGATTTGCGTGCGGGGCATCCCTGTCCCGCGCCAGCGGTCCGTTTTTCAACAGACTGCCGGCAGGCGGTCGACAAGCGCCTGGTCGCACCGGCCGCCCCATGGGCTATCATTCATTGCGCACACCGCCGCAGCAGGGAAAACCGGAGCCGGATCACCCCGGCACCGGCACCGCGGTGGTTCAATG
>JALUTW010000043.1 GCA_027021685.1 Chromatiales bacterium
CGCCCATGCCCGAGGACCTGCAGCGGCAGGTGGAGATCCTGCACGAGCTGGTGCAGGCCATGGGCCTCCCGCTGCTGGTGGTGCCGGGGGTGGAGGCCGACGACGTCATCGCCACTCTGGCCGAGCGCGCCGCGCGCGAGGGGCGGGACGTGATCATCTCCACCGGCGACAAGGACATGGCCCAGCTCGTCGGCGACCACATCACCCTGGTCAATACCATGAACGACACGGTGCTGGACGCCGCCGCGGTGGAGGAGAAGTTCGGCGTGCCGCCGGAGCGCATCGTCGATTACCTGGCCCTCATCGGTGACACCGTGGACAACGTGCCCGGGGTGCCCAAGGTGGGGCCAAAGACCGCGGCCAAGTGGCTCCGGCAGTACGGAAGCCTCAACGAACTCATGGCCCATGCGGGCGAGATCAAGGGCAAGGCGGGCGAGAACCTGCGCGCCAGCCTCGATGACCTGCCCCGCTCGCGCGAGCTGGTGACGGTGCGCCGCGACCTGGACCTGGATCTGCCGCCGGACGCCCTGCGCCGGCGCCCGCCCGATGCCGAGCGCCTGCGCGAGCTGCTCTCGCGGCTGGAGTTCAAGAGCTGGCTCAAGGACGTTCTGCGCGGCAACGGCGGCCGTGGCGATGCACCGGCCGGGCCCGGCGACGACGACCCGCCGGCACCGGCCGCCGCGGGCACCGCCGACGATCCACCCGAGTATGAAACCATCCTCGACGAGCAGGCCCTGGCGCGCTGGCTGGAGCGCCTGGAGTCGGCGGAGCTGTTCGCCTTCGACACCGAGACCACCAGCCTCGACTACATGCGGGCGGACATCGTGGGCGTGTCCTTCGCGGTGGAGCCGGGGCGGGCGGCCTACGTGCCCGTGGGCCACCGCTATCCCGGGGCGCCGGAACAGCTGGCGCGGGAGTACGTGCTGGAGCGGCTGCGGCCCCTGCTGGAGGACCCGGACCGGCCCAAGCTGGGGCAGAACCTCAAGTACGACATGAGCGTGCTGGCCCGGGCCGGGATCGCCCTGCAGGGCATCGCCTTCGACACCATGCTGGAATCCTACGTGCTGGATTCCACCGCCAGCCGCCACGACATGGGATCGCTGGCGCTCAAGTACCTGGGGCGCGACACCGTGAGCTACGAGGACGTCGCCGGCAAGGGCGCCAGGCAGATCGGCTTCGACGAGGTGGCGGTGGAGCAGGCGGCCCGGTACGCGGCCGAGGACGCCGACGTCACCCTGCAGCTGCACCGGGTGCTGTGGCCGCGGCTGGAGGAGACGCCGTCCCTCAGGAAGGTCTTCCTGGAGATCGAGATGCCGCTGGTTCCGGTGCTCTCGCGCATGGAGCGCACCGGGGTGCTCATCGACACGGAGATGCTGGCGCGGCAGAGCGAGGAGCTGGCCGCGCGCATCCGCGGGATCGAACAGCAGGCCTGGACCGTGGCCGGCGGCGAGTTCAACCTGGGTTCGCCCAAGCAGCTCCAGGAGATCCTGTTCGGCAGGCTGGGGCTGCCCGTGATCAGCAAGACGCCCAAGGGGCAGCCGTCCACCGCCGAGTCGGTGCTGCAGGAGCTGGCCGCGGACTACGAGCTGCCGCGGCTGATCCTCGAGCACCGGGCCCTGTCCAAGCTCAAGTCCACCTACACCGACAAGCTGCCGCAGATGGTGAACCCCGACACCGGCCGGGTGCACACCTCGTACCACCAGGCGGTGGCCGCCACCGGCCGGCTGTCGTCCTCGGACCCCAACCTGCAGAACATCCCGGTGCGCACCGAGGAAGGCCGGCGCATCCGCCGGGCCTTCGTGGCCCCGCCGGGCCACCTGCTGCTGGCGGCCGACTACTCCCAGATCGAGCTGCGCATCATGGCCCACCTGTCACAGGATCCCGGCCTGCTGCGAGCCTTCGAGCTGGGACTGGACATCCACCGCGCCACGGCGGCCGAGGTGTTCGGGGTGGCGCCGGCGCAGGTCACCGCCGACCAGCGGCGTGCGGCCAAGGCCATCAACTTCGGGCTCATCTACGGCATGAGCGCCTTCGGGCTGGCCCGCCAGCTGGGCATCGACCGGGCCGAGGCCCAGGCCTACGTGGACCTCTACTTCGCGCGCTACCCCGGGGTGAAGGCGTTCATGGACCGCACCCGCGAGCAGGCCCGCGAGCGGGGCTACGTGGAAACGGTGTTCGGCCGCCGGCTGTACATTCCCGACATCCGCGCCGGCAACAGCCAGCGCCGCCAGTACGCCGAGCGCACCGCCATCAACGCCCCCATGCAGGGCTCGGCGGCCGACATCATCAAGCGGGCCATGATCGAGGTGGACCGGGAACTGGTGCAGGGCGACGGCATCCGCATGATCATGCAGGTGCACGACGAACTGGTGTTCGAGGTGCCCGAGGCCCGGGCGGCCGAGGTGGGGCGTCGGGTGCAGGCCATCATGGAAAGCGCCGCGGACCTGCGCGTGCCGCTGGTGGTGGACGTGGGCACGGGACCCAACTGGGACGAGGCGCACTGAGAGGGAGGCTGCTGGCCGCTGGGGGCTGGGAATTCCCTGGCGCCCGGCAGCCGTCCCCGGAACCTTCCATTCCCGGCCCCAGCAGCCAGCGGCCAGCTCCCAGCCGCCTCCCCCGGGAACTTCCAGCCCGCCCGGGGGTCCCAGAAGATGCCACAAGACATCAAGCGCTTTTTCTGCTTTCTCCTTGGCGGAAAGGCTTGCCCGGTCCCCCAAGCCGGGCAATTGGTTGCCCCGGACGTCTCTCAATCCCCCACGTCTGTTCCGGGGCTTTTTTTTGCTTCTCCGCCGGCCCCTTCCAGCCCCAGCCAGGCGGCGATGCGCGCCCGGGCCTCGGGCACGCCCTCGCGCGTGGTTGCCGAGAACGTCTGCACCGTCACCCCCGGCTGCCCGGCCAGGGCCCGGCGCACCTCGAGCAGTGCCGCGCTCGCGGCCCCGCGCTTGAGCTTGTCGGCCTTGGTGAGCAGCACGTGCACCGGCAGGCCGCGGGCGGTGCAGAAGTCCAGGAGCTGGCGGTCGAAGTGGGTGAGCGGATGGCGGATGTCCATGAGCAGGATCAAGCCCCGGAGGGAGCGCCGCCGGCGAAAATAGGCCTCCAGCGCCCGGCCCCACTGCCGGCGCACCGCCTCGGGCACCCGGGCGTAGCCGTAGCCCGGCAGGTCCACCAGCCGGCGGTCGCCACCCAGGTCGAAGTAGACCAGGTGCCGGGTGCGGCCGGGGGTCTTGGAGGTCCGGGCCAGGGCGCGGCGGCCGGTGAGGGCATTGAGCGCGCTGGACTTGCCGGCGTTGGAGCGGCCGGCGAAAGCCACCTCAGCACCGGTGTCCGGCGGCGCCCGGCGCGGGTCGGGCACGCTGGTGAGGAAGGCGGCGCGGGCGAAGGCAGCGTCGAGGGCGGATTGGTTTTCCATGTATTTCAGTGGGTTGGGATACCGCCGGGGAAACCCCGCCATGGGCTCGAGCTTGACCGGCACCCGGCCGCTTGGTATACAGGGCTCCCCGGATTTTGGTGTCCCCGGCGCGGGTCACGGGCGGTGATGTTAGCACGCCGTCGCACGGGCCCGGATGGGGGCGGAGCGAGCATTTCGATATCGAGGAGCATTTCCAATGCGCAAGCTGATCATCACCGCCGCGGCGGCGGCACTTCTGGGCCTGTCGGGCAGTGCGCTGGCCGACGGCCAGGCCGTTTACACCAAGGCGTGCAACGCCTGCCACGGCGCCGGCGTGGCCGGTGCCCCCAAGCTGGGTGACAAGGCGGCCTGGAAGGACCGCATCGCCCAGGGCAAGGCCACCCTGTACGAGCACGCCATCAAGGGCTTCAAGGGCAAGAAGGGCTTCATGCCTGCCAAGGGCGGCTGGGCCAACCTCAGCGATGACGAGGTGAAGGCCGCGGTCGACTACATGGTCGCCCAGTCCAAGTAAGCCTTCCGCGAACCCTGCCGGGGCACAGCTGGTGCTGTGCCCCGGCTTTCGTGCCTGAGCCGGATCCGGCGGGATCCGGCAGTGTTGCATCTTTGTTCTGGGGTTTTCATATGAATTCAGCAGTTCGTTTCGTCGTCATGGCCATGTTCATCGCCGCCAGCGGTACCGCGATGGCGGGGGGCGATGCCGCCGCGGGCAAGGCCCGGGCTGCCGCCTGTGCCGGCTGCCACGGCCCCGACGGCAACAGTGCCGCGCCCAACTTTCCCAAGCTGGCCGGCCAGCACGCCAGGTACATCGTCAAGCAGCTCAAGGACTTCAAGCAGGGCAAGACCCGCA
>JALUTW010000044.1 GCA_027021685.1 Chromatiales bacterium
GCATGGCCTCGTACAGCAGCAGCGCCGCGCACACCGAGACGTTGAGTGACTCCACCATGCCGTGCATGGGCACCACCACGGTGTGGTCGGCGGCGGCCAGGGCCGCCGGCGACAGCCCGTCCAGCTCCGCGCCCAGGACGAAGGCGGTGGGCCGGGTGTAGTCCAGCTCGCGAAAGTCGCGCGCGCCGCCGTCGGGGTGCGCGGCGACGAGCTGGAACCCCCGCTCATGGAGGCGGGCCGCCGCCTGCTCCAGGGACGCGTGGCGCACCAGCTCCACCCAGCGCAGGCTGCCGGCGGCCGACTTGGGGCGCTGCAGGGCCAGTCCCCGGGGAGCGGCCACATGGGCCTGGAGCACGCCGGCGGCGTCGGCGCTGCGCAGGATGGCGGCCAGGTTGTGGGGCTTGTGCACGTTGTCCAGCAGCACGGTGAGATCGGGCTGGCGCCGGTCCAGCACGGCCTTGAGGCGGGCGAAACGCTCCGGCGTCACGCGCGCGCCTCCATCTGCTCCTGCCACCAGCCGGGCAGGCGGGCGATGGAGTCGAGCTGGGCGAAAGGCGTGATGCCCAGCTCCAGGTCGGCCGGGCGGAACTTGCCGGTGTGGACCAGCACGCCACGGATGCCCACCGCCTGGGCCGCGGCCACGTCGCCCCGGATGTCGTCGCCCACCATCACCACCCTGTCCGCGGGCCGGCCCAGGCGTTCCACCGCGGCCTGGAAGAATCCCGCCGCCGGCTTGCCGGTGACCACGGCCTCCACCCCGGCGGCATACTCCAGGGCCCGCACGTAGGGACCCACGTCCAGGCGCAGGCCGTCGCCGGCCTTCCAGTAGCGGGTCAGGCCCAGGGCCACCAGCCGCGGCCGGCGTTCCTGCATGAGCAGGCGAAAGGCGCGGTTGAGGGTCCAGAAATCCCAGCCCGGGCCCAGGTCGCCCACCACCACCGCGCTCACGTCCGTGGTCTCGTCGTCGGCCAGGGGCACGCCGGCGAAATCGGTCCGGGTGGCCTCGGGCACGAACAGGGCCACCAGCCCCGGGGCATGGCGCCGGATCCAGTCCACCGCCGCCAGCGGCGGGGTGAGAATGTCGTCGGGCCCGGCCTCGATGCCCAGCCCGGCCAGCCTGGCCACCAGGGCCGAGCGCGGCTTCGAGGAGGTGTTGGTGAGAAACAGCAGGGGGATCCCGTGCTCCCGCAGCCAGCTCACCGCCTCGGGCGCGCCGGGCACCACGGCATCGCCCTCGTAGAGCACGCCGTCCATGTCCAGCAGCACCGCCGCCGGGGCCGGGTGAAGGGAGGTCATGGAATCAAACCCGCCTGTGTGGGAAACGACAGGGGGAAAGCATATGGAGCCGCGCGCCGCCGGGCAAGGCGGGCGCGGGCATGGCCGCCGGGGCCCCGGCAGGGTCTCAGCTCACGAACAGATCGGGATCGGTGCCCACCTGCTGGTAATGCTTCACCAGCAGCACGATGCCGCCGGCCACCAGGGCGACGCCGGCCACCAGCGCGGCCGGGGAGAGCACGAAGGCCGCCAGCATGATGCCGGCGGTGATGGCCGCCATGGCCAGGTACTGGAACAGGGGTCGTGCGAACATCTCACGTCTCCTTGTCTTGATGAAATGTGAACCAGTTCACATTTCCATGAGTAACATATAGGTGGCCCGCCACGGCCTGTCAAGCCACGGCTGCCGTGAAATCAACGGCTTGCAACGGGAAACCGGGTGGACGGGACAGGGCCGCGACTGTGTATACTTGTCACGATTTCCAGGTTCGGCACTCTGAAATGGGGGCCGGCAACATGGCTGAACGATTGAGGAGGTGAGTCCAATGGCAGGTGTCTACATCAACCGTGCGGATCCGCTTCTGCGCCGGGCGTCCGACAAGGGCTATCGCATCGGCTGGAAGCACAAGTACAATTTCGAGCGGGGCCATTTCGACGAGGAAATGACCTACGGCGAGGCCAAGAAGAAGGCCGAGGAACTCCAGGCCAAGGAGCCGGACAAGGTCTTCTGGCCCGAGATGATCATGGATCCCAAGTTCGAGATGTAACGGGCGCGCCAGCGCACACCGGAGCGGGGCGGGCGCCGGCGGGCGCCCGCCCCGTTTCGTTTCCGGCTCAACCACGGGACAGGCCATGGCTGCAGGCAAGGACAAGACCGAGATCTACGTCAGCGTGGACATCGAGGCCGACGGGCCCATCCCCGGACCCCATTCCATGCTGAGCCTGGGGGCCGTGGCCTACGAGGCCGGCGGGCGCGTGGTGGGGGAATACAGCGCCAACCTGGAGACCCTGCCCGGGGCCCAGGCCCATCCCGACATGGCCGCCTGGTGGGCCGGCTTTCCCGAGGCCTGGGCGGCGGCGCGCACGGATCCCCGGCCGCCGGAAGAGGTCATGACCGAGTTCGCCGACTGGCTGGAGGCGCTGCCCGGGGTGCCCATCTTCGTCGCCTGGCCAGCCACCTGGGACTTCATGTGGGTCTACTGGTACCTGGTGCGCTTCACCGGCCGGCGGCCCTTCTCCGAGCACGGCATCGACATGCGCTCCTATGCCATGGGCATGCGCCGGCGGCCCTTCCTGCGCTGCGGCAAGAACTACCTGCCCCGCCGCTGGTTCTCCAGCCAGGCCCACACCCACGTGGCCCTGGACGACGCCCGCGAGCAGGGCGAGCTGTTCATGAACATGCTGCGGGAAAACATGGCGGGGGAGGACTGAGGGCGCCGGCGTGAGCACCTCGCCCGCCGCCGCGTTGTACGCCGGGTTGCGCCGGGCCGCCGCGGCCGCCGGCCACCGCCGCCTGCTGGTGCTGGCCGGAAGTGCCCGCTGGACCCGGGCCCGCGCCCGTGCCATCCACCGCGCCGCCGGTGGGGGCCTGTGGGTGGGCACGCCCGCACCGGCAGGCATCGAGGGCCTGCCCGCGGCCAGGGTGCCCGGCCTGCTGGGCAGCGAGACCCATCTGCTCATCTACGATGCCCGCGCGGGCCTGGACGCCGACGCCCTGGGCGCGGCCAGCGGGCTGGTGCGCGGTGGCGGCGTCATGGTGCTGCTGGTCCCGCCGCTCGACCGGTGGCCGGCATTCGCCGATCCCCAGCGCGCCCGCATCACTGTCTGGCCCTATCCCCCGGCGGCCGTGGGCGGGCGCTTCATCCGCCGGCTGGCGGCGCTGCTGGCCGCCGACGGCGACGTGACCCTGTGGCGCGAGGGGCAGGACCCGCCGGTTCCCCCGGACCCGCCGGCCGCCACCCCATCCCCGGAACCCGTTCCCGCCCCCTTCGCCACCGCCGACCAGCAGCGGGCGGTGGAGGCGGTGGAGCACGTGATCACGGGCCAGCGCCGGCGCCCGGTGGTGCTGCTGGCGCACCGCGGACGGGGCAAGTCGGCGGCCCTGGGCCTTGCCGCGGCCCGGCTGCTGGCGGCCGGGCGCGTGCACCGGGTGGCGGTCACCGGTCCCCACCTGCAGGCGGTGGCGGCGGTGCTGCGCCATGCCGCCGGGCTCCTGCCCGGGGCGCGGGCCTCGCGCACCCGGGTGGCGTGCGGCGCGGGGGAGATCTTCTTCGTCGCGCCCGATGCCCTCGCCGCCGGGGAGGCCGATGCCGACCTGGTGCTGGTGGACGAGGCCGCCGCCATCGCCACCCCGCTGCTGCAGGCGCTGGTGACGCGCTTCCCGCGCCTGGCCTTCGCCACCACGGTGCACGGGTACGAGGGGACGGGCCGCGGCTTCGCGGTGCGCTTTTTCGCCTACCTCGATGCCCACACCCGCGGCTGGCGCCGCCTGACCCTGGAGGTGCCGGTGCGGTGGGCGCCGGGCGATCCCCTGGAGCACTTCGTGTTCCGCGCCCTGCTGCTGGACGCCGAGCCGGCACCCGACGGCGAGGTCGCGGCCCGGCCGGTGACGGACTGGCAGCTCCGCCCGCTGGACCGCGATGCCCTGGCCGCGGACGAGGCCCTGCTGGGCCAGCTCTTCGGGCTCCTGGTGCTGGCCCATTACCGCACCCGGCCGGCGGACCTGCGCCACCTGCTGGACGGGCCCAACATCGAGGTGTTCGCCGCCGTGACCGGCGGCCGGGTGGGGGCCACCGCCCTGGCCGCCCGTGAAGGGGGATTCGGCGCCGCCGCGGCGCGTGCCATCGCCGCCGGCCGGCGCCGTCCCCATGGCCACCTGGTGCCCGAGTCCCTGGCCGCCCACCTGGGGCTGGCCCGGGCGCCGCGCCTGGCCGGCTGGCGCATCCTGCGCATCGCGGTGCACCCGGCGTTGCGC
>JALUTW010000045.1 GCA_027021685.1 Chromatiales bacterium
GCAGGGTGATGGAGGTGGAGTATTCGTGGACCTGGCCCGGCGCCAGGGGACCGTCCTGGGTATCGGGAATGTCGGCGCCCAGCTGGACGAAGCCGGTGTCGTTGGCGGGGGAGA
Organism: Chromatiales bacterium; assembly: GCA_027021685.1. Taxonomy (GTDB): domain Bacteria; phylum Pseudomonadota; class Gammaproteobacteria; order CAMYNG01; family CAMYNG01; genus JALUTW01. Next base: position 115 of record JALUTW010000045.1, read on the forward strand.
AGAAGATCTGAAAATAGCCCTTGTGGTTGATGGACTCCACCCACTGCACGGTGATGGTCTGGCCGGGCCGGAATACCGCCGGATTGGTGCCCCGGGGCAGCCCGCCGCAGGGACCGGTCTTGAGGTTGCTGAACAGGTCGGTGTTGCGCGGGGGAACGGTGCCGTCGAGCTTCCACAGGGCGTGGGCCCCGGCCTGCCCGGATGCCAGCCACAATCCCAGCCCCAGTGCCATCGCCCATCCGTGCCGCCGTCCCGTTCCCATGGCTTGCCCCCTGGCAGGTTTCCCACCGGCCTTCAGGGTAACGGGCAAGGCGGCGCCGGGCCGTGACGGCCGTCACTGTGGCTACCGACCCGGATCACAGAATATGGTCCCGCGGCGTGGCGTCAGGCGGGGGTAACCGGGGTGCCGGGGCCGGCCCCCAGCCGGTCACCGGCGCTGGCCCGGTTGCAGGCGATTTCCACCAGGCCCATGGAGTTGGCGTACCAGAAGACCTCCCCTTCCGGCACCGCGGAGAAGGTCTCGGCATGGGCCACCTCCACGCCCGCCACCTGCAGCCGCCGGGCCGATGCCAGCGCCTGGGCCCGCACCCCGGTCACCAGGTTCCCGAACCGGTCCACGTAGATGACCTCCCACAGGTCCTGCGGCCAGCGGGCGCCGGGGTCCGCGGGCGACTGCGCCTGCACCCAGTCGCCGGGGTGCCCTTCACGGGCAATGCGTGCCGCCACCGGGGCGAACAGATCGCGGCCGTGGAACGAGCTGGACAGCCGTTCCGGGCGCCAGGTGATCACATGCCAGCGGGCCCTCTGCGCCTGCCTCGCCACCAGCGAAAACAGGCCGTTGCCCGGCCCCACGTACCAGCGCCCGTCCGCTTCCAGCACCACCGGCAGTCGGCGGGGATTGCCCACGCCGGGGTCCACCACCCCCACCACCACCGCCTCCCGGGGCAGCGGCGCCACCACCGCTGCCAGGAGACAGGCCGCCGGCCGTGGTGCGCAGAGCGGTGCATCGTGCATGAGATCCACCACCGGCACGCCGGGCGCGGCTGCGGCCAGCACGGCGTGTACCTGGCCCACGTAGGGGCCTTCCCAGCCGAAGTCCGTGAACAGGGCGATGAGCATGATCCCCAGTGTAGCGGGCCCCGGCCCGCCGGCAAGTGCTCCGCCCCCCCCCACTGCCTTTTGTCCTCCGGCCTCTGAAACGAAAAAGCCGGGCAATGCCCGGCTTTCCGTCGTCTCTCAGGACGAGGGACTCAGGACTCGGCCGCGGCCTGCTCGCCCTCGCCGGACTCGGTCTGCACCGGCCGGTCCACCAGCTCCACCAGCGCCATGGGCGCGGCATCACCGGCGCGGTAACCGCACTTGAGAATGCGCAGATAGCCGCCCGGGCGCTCGCGGTAGCGGGGACCCAGCTCGTTGAACAGCTTGGTCACCACCTCGCGGTCCCGCAGCCGGGCGAAGGCCAGCCGCCGGTTGGCCACGGTGTCGGTCTTGGCCAGCGTGATCAGCTTCTCCGCCACCCGGCGCAGCTCCTTGGCCTTGGGCAGGGTGGTCTTGATCAGCTCGTGGCGGAACAGCGAACCGGCCATGTTGCGAAACATGGCCTGGCGGTGGGCGCTGGTCCGGTTCAGGTGCCGTCCACTCTTGCGATGGCGCATGGTTGTCTACCCCTTCTCGCCGGCGCCTCAGGCGGTGCCGGTCTTGTCGTCTTTCTTCTGCAGGCTGGGCGGCGGCCAGTTCTCCAGGCGCATGCCCAGCGACAGCCCGCGCGAGGCCAGCACATCCTTGATCTCGGTCAGGGACTTCTTGCCCAGGTTGGGCGTCTTGAGCAGCTCCACCTCGGTGCGCTGGATGAGATCACCGATGTAGTAGATCTGCTCCGCCTTGAGGCAGTTGGCCGAGCGCACGGTGAGCTCCAGGTCATCCACCGGCCGCAGCAGGATGGGATCGATCTCGGGCTCCTCGCTCTCCGGCTCGGCCTCCTGGCGCCCGCGCAGGTCGACGAAGGCGGACAGCTGATCCTGCAGGATGGTGGCAGCGGCCCGGATGGCCTCCTCTGGCCCGATGGTGCCGTTGGTCTCCAGCTCGATGATGAGCTTGTCCAGGTCGGTGCGCTGCTCGACGCGGGCGCTGTCCACCACGTAGGCCACGCGGCGCACCGGGCTGAAGCTCGCGTCCAGCACCAGGCGCCCGATGGGCCGGTCGTCCTCCTCGCCCTGCTGGCGCGCCGTCGCCGGCTGGTAGCCGCGGCCCTTTTCCACCTTCAGGGTCATGTTGAGCTCGCCCGACTTGGTCAAATGAGCGATGACCAGGTCCGGATTCACCAGCTCCACATCGTGATCCAGGGTGATGTCGCCGCCCGTGACCACGCCCGGGCCCTTCTTGTTCAGGCTCAGAGTCGCCTCGGTGCGGTTGTTCATGCGCAGCGCCAGGCCCTTGAGGTTGAGCAGGATGTCCACCACGTCTTCCTGCACACCCTCCATCGCGGTGTACTCGTGCAGCACCCCCTCGATCTCCACCTCGGTCACCGCGCAGCCGGTCATGGAGGACAACAGGATCCGGCGCAGGGCGTTGCCCAGGGTATGGCCGAAGCCACGCTCCAGGGGCTCCAGCACGACCCGTGCCTGGGTGTCGCTCACCTGCTGAACGTCGACGATTCGGGGCTTGAGAAATTCAGATACTGAACCCTGCATGGATTGCCTCTTTGCGATAGATGTCGTGACCGTACCCGTACCGTGGACTCGAAGCCCGGACCGCGCAACCGGTTACTTGGAGTACAACTCCACGACCAAATGCTCGTTGATGTCCGAAGGCAGCTCGGACCGCTCGGGCGCACTCTTGAACACGCCCTCCATCTTGTTCACGTCCACGTCCAGCCACTCGGGAATGCCCCGCTGCTGGGCCATCTCCAGGGCGGCCTTCACCCGCAGTTGCTTGCGGGCCTTCTCCGCCACCGCAATGACGTCACCCGGGCGCACCTGGAACGACGGAATGTTCACCTTGCGGCCGTTGACGGTGATGCCGTTGTGGCGCACCAGCTGCCGGGCCTCGGAGCGGGATGCGCCGAAGCCCATGCGGTACACCACGTTGTCCAGACGCGACTCCAGGAGCTGGAGCAGGTTCTCACCCGTGGAGCCCTTGCGCCGGTCGGCCTCCTGGTAGTAGCGGCGGAACTGGCGCTCCAGCACCCCGTAGATACGGCGCAGCTTCTGCTTTTCGCGCAGCTGGGTCGCGTAGTCGGACAGCCGGGCGCGGCGCTGGCCGTGCTGGCCCGGCGGAAACGGCCGCGACTCGATGGGGCACTTGGCCGAAAAGCACTTCTCCCCCTTGAGGAACAGCTTTTCGCCCTCACGGCGGCAAAGGCGACACTTGGAACCGATGTACTTGGCCACTGTTCTCTCCTGCGATCCTTACACGCGACGCTTCTTGGGCGGCCGGCACCCGTTGTGCGGGATCGGCGTCACGTCGGTAATGCTGGTGATCTTGAACCCCAGGGCATTGAGCGACCGCACCGCGGACTCACGGCCCGGGCCCGGACCCTTGACGCACACCTCCAGGGTCTTGACCCCGAACTCCTGGGCCTTGGTGCCGGCCCGCTCGGCCGCCACCTGCGCCGCAAAGGGCGTGCTCTTGCGCGACCCGCGGAAGCCGGAGCCCCCGGCCGTGGCCCAGCACAGGGTGTTGCCCTGGCGGTCGGTGATGGTCACGATGGTATTGTTGAACGAGGCATGAATGTGCGCCACGCCGTCGGAGACGTTGCGCTTGACCTTCTTGCCTTTGCGGGTGCCCTGTTTCGTTGCCATGCTGTGGTCCGGTTCAATCCCCTGCTGAAATCCAGCAATTTACTTCTTGATGAGCTTGCGCGGCCCCTTGCGGGTCCGTGCGTTGGTACGGGTGCGCTGGCCCCGCACCGGCAGGCCGCGCCGGTGGCGCAGGCCACGGTAGCAGCCCAGGTCCATGAGACGCTTGATGTTCATGGACACCTCGCGCCGCAGGTCGCCTTCCACCGTGTAGCGACCCACCTCGGCCCGCAGGGCCTCGATCTCGCCCTCCGCCAGGTCCTTGATCCTGGCGTCGGGGCGCACCCCGGCGGCCTCGCAGATCTTGCGGGCGCGCGAGCGCCCGAT
>JALUTW010000046.1 GCA_027021685.1 Chromatiales bacterium
TCGCGCGAGCACGCGGTGTGGGCTCTGGCCGACTACGGCTTCAAGGTGATCATCGCCCCCAGCTTCGCCGACATCTTCTACAACAACTGCTTCAAGAACGGCCTGCTGCCCATCGTGCTGGATGCGGACACCGTGGACCGCCTGTTCCGCGCGGTGGCCGCCCGCGAGGGCTACGCCCTGACGGTGGACCTGGCGGCACAGACCCTGACCACGCCCGACGGCGAGGTGATCCCGTTCGAGATCGACGCCTTCCGCAAGCACCGCCTGCTGGAGGGGCTGGACGACATCGCGCTGACCCTGCAGCATGCCGGCGAGATCCGCGCCTACGAGGAACGGCGGCGCAGGGAGGCCCCGTGGCTGTTTGCCGGTGTGGAAGGCAGCCGGTGACAGGGCGCCCGGTCCGAAGGCGTGTCGCGAAGGGTGAACCGGGAGCGGCAGGGGGCACCGCAGGGACCGGAACCGGAAGGGATTTTTGAACCTCTGCGTCCTTGCGCCTCTGCGATTCGGGGGACAGAAGAGGGAGGACAGAGGACAGATGAGCGTAGGGTGCGTTCGCTTGCGAACGCACCGGATCGGACGGTGCGGATGATTTTATTCAGTTACAACAACAATCTCTGCGCCCTCTGCGTCTTTGCGCCTCTGCGTTGGGATCACGTGGCCGGAAGAGCCATTCCAACCGGTGCGGCCGGCGGGGCCGACCGCACCCTACGACACACCCGTATCGCGCGGGCGAGGGGGCGACGGTTGTCGGAATCTTATCCCCTCACCCTGTCCCTCTCCCGGGGGGAGAGGGGACCGAAATGTCCCGGACCACAGGGGTCCGGGGCCGGCCGTGGATTTTTCGTCTCCCTCTCCCCCTGTGGGGGAGAGGGCCGGGGTGAGGGGGCTTGGCCTTTTCACACCGCTGCCTCGAAACATTGGATTGCATGAGCCTGGAACGGGAACGGCATGACGAAGAAAATTCTGATCCTGCCCGGTGACGGCATCGGCCCGGAGATCGTGGCCGAGGCGGTGAAGGTCATCGACTGCCTGCGCGCCCATCACGGGCTGGCGGTGGAGACCGAGCATGCGCTGGTGGGGGGCGCGGCCTACGAGGCCGCCGGCTCGCCCCTGCCCGAGGCCACCCTGGCCCTGGCGCGCGAGGCCGACGCGGTGCTGCTGGGTGCGGTGGGCGGCCCGCAGTGGGACGCGCTGGACCGGCCGCTGCGCCCGGAGCAGGGGCTGCTGGGCCTGCGCGCGGGGCTGGAGCTGTTCGCCAACCTGCGCCCGGCCATCCTCTACCCGCAGCTCGCCGAGGCCTCCAGCCTCAAGCCCGAGGTGGTGGCGGGGCTGGACATCCTCATCGTGCGCGAGCTCACCGGGGGCATCTATTTCGGCCGGCCGCGGGGGGTGGAGACCCTGCCCGACGGCCGCCGCCGCGGCTTCAACACCCTGGTCTACACCGAGGACGAGATCCGGCGCATCGCGCGGGTGGCCTTCGAGGCCGCGCGCCGGCGCGGGCGCCGGGTGTGCTCGGTGGACAAGGCCAACGTGCTGGAGTGCACCGAGCTGTGGCGGCAGGTGGTCACCGAGACCGCGGCCGACTATCCCGACGTGGAGCTGTCCCACATGTACGTGGACAACGCCGCCATGCAGCTGGTGCGTGCGCCCAAGCAGTTCGATGTCATGGTGACCACCAACATGTTTGGCGATATCCTGTCGGACGAGGCGGCCATGCTCACCGGGTCCATCGGCATGCTGCCCTCGGCCTCGCTCAACGCCGAGGGCCGCGGCATGTACGAGCCCATCCACGGCTCGGCGCCGGACATCGCCGGGCGCGGGGTGGCCAACCCCCTGGCCACCATCCTGTCGGTGGCCATGATGCTGCGCCACAGCCTGGACGAGCCGGAGCTGGCGGCGCGGGTGGAGGCGGCGGTGGGCGAGGTGCTGGACCAGGGCCTGCGCACCGCCGACATCGCCGCCCCGGGCACCCGCGAGGTGGGCACGGCGGAGATGGGCGACGCCGTGGTGGCCGCCCTGCGCACGTAGGCGCGGCACCACGGCGCGAGGATGGACGAACCGCACTGGTTGAAAACGGGAACGAGGCCATGAAGAGAGTTGGACTGGTGGGCTGGCGCGGCATGGTGGGCTCGGTGCTCATGCAGCGCATGCGCGAGGAGAACGACTTCGCCGACATCGAGCCGGTGTTCTTTTCCACTTCCCAGGCGGGCCGGCCGGGGCCGGACATCGGGCGCGAGGTGCCGCCGCTGGGCGATGCCCGCGATCTCGACGCCCTCAAGGCCATGGACATCATCGTCACCTGCCAGGGCGGCGGCTACACCAGTGAGATCTACGGGCCGCTGCGGGCCGCCGGCTGGGACGGGTACTGGATCGACGCCGCGTCCACCCTGCGCATGGACAGCGACAGCATCATCATCCTCGATCCGGTCAACCTGCAGGTGATCAAGGACGGCCTCGCCAGCGGGGTGAAGACCTTCGTCGGCGGCAACTGTACGGTGAGCCTCATGCTCATGGCCATCGGCGGCCTGTTCCGGCACGACCTGGTGGAGTGGATCTCGCCCATGACCTACCAGGCCGCCTCCGGGGCGGGGGCGGCCAACATGCGCGAGCTCATCCGCCAGATGGGGGCCATCCACGGGGCGGTGAAGGATCTCAACGACGATCCCGCCACCGCCATCCTCGAGATCGACCGCCGGGTGGCGGACTTCCTGCGCAGCGACGGCTATCCGCGGGAGCACTGGGGCGTGCCGCTGGCGGGCAGCCTCATCCCCTGGATCGACTCGCAGCTGGACTCCGGCCAGAGCCGCGAGGAGTGGAAGGCCGAGGTGGAGACCAACAAGATCCTGGGCCGGGCCGACGACCCGGTGCCCATCGACGGCATCTGCGTGCGCATCGGCGCCATGCGCTGCCACTCCCAGGCGCTCACCATCAAGCTCACGCGCGACGTGCCGCTGGACGAGATCCACGACCTGCTGGCATCGGCCAACGACTGGGTGCGGGTGCTGCCCAACGAGCGCGAGGTGACCATGCGCGAGCTGACCCCGGCGGCGGTCACCGGCACCCTCCGGATCCCGGTGGGGCGGCTGCGCAAGCTGTCCATGGGACCGCAGTACCTGGCCGCCTTCACCGTGGGCGACCAGCTCCTGTGGGGAGCGGCGGAGCCCCTGCGGCGCATGCTGCGCATCCTGCTTGAAGGTTAGGCACGGCGAACTAAGGTTTGCATGAGGACTTTCCGATAACATCCCCTGTGCCAAGGCAAAATCCCGCCCCCGGCCGGCGCCGGGGCCATTTCCGGGCGAAGACGCGGGATTTTGAAAAAGCCTATTTATCAGCTATAGTTAGTGCAGATTTATAAGGACTATTCTAGTTTTTCAGGCCCAAGTCCATGACTAAAAAACTGATTTCCTTGTGGTTTGCCGGGCGGATGGGGGCTGTTTCCACCCGGCGCAGGCGCCGCTCCCTGGCGCTGGCAACCGTCCTGGCCGCCATCCTGGCGGCGGCGCTACCGCTCTCCACCCAGGCGCTGGGCTTCGGCGCCATCAAGCTCAAGTCCGCGCTCAACGAACCCCTCGACGCCGAGATCGATCTCCTCGCCGCCACCGCCGCCGACGTGGACGCACTCAAGGTGCGGCTGGCGCCGCGCGAGGCCTTTCTGCGCGCGGGCATCGAGCGCCAGGCCGTGCTGCACGAGATCAAGTTCTCGGTGGAGCGCCGGGCCAACGGCACCTATTACATTCATCTCAAGACGCGCCAGCCGGTGCGCGAGCCGTTCCTGAACTTCCTGCTCGAAATGGAATGGCCCAACGGGCGCATGCTGCGCGAGTACACCGTGCTGCTGGATCCGCCGGAGCTGTTCCACCGCCAGCCCACCTTCGTGGAGGCCCCGGAGACCGCCGAGCCTGCGCCCGAGCCCCAGGTGGCGCAGGCCGAACCCGCGCCGGAGCCGGCGCCGCTGGTGCCGGAGCCGGCACCCGCACCCGCGGCACAGGCCGAGCCGGAGCCCCTGCCGGGTCCCGACGTGACCCCGGCCCCGGAGCCCGAGCCCCAGGTGGCGGAGGCCCCGGCCGAGCCCGCGCCGCTGGTGCCCGAGCCGGCGGCCGAGGCGGCCCCGGAGCCCGAGCCCATCCTGGCCCCGGAGCCGGCCCCCGAGGCGGTGCCGGAGCCGGAACCGCAGCTGGCCCAGGCCCCGGCGGTGGAAGAAGAGGAGGAGCTGTTTC